>JABSRK010000088.1 GCA_013213915.1 Planctomycetota bacterium | reverse complement strand
CGCTGGTCCTGTTCTGCCTGGTGGCGCACGCGCTGCTGGGCGTTCAGCCGGACGCCCCCGCCAAGCTCGACTTCGTCCGTGAGCAGGGCGATGTGCTCGTTGACCGCTTCGGTGGCTGGGCGCGTCACGCGTACCTGATCGGCGGCATCCTCGTCCTGTTCTCGACCGAGTTCGCGATGCTCGACGCGGTCAGCCGCGTCGCTGCCGACACGCTGAAGGCATCGTTTCTCGCGCAATCGTCCCGCTGGACCCTCACCCGTACGTACTTCGCGGTGCTGTGGACCCTGATCGGGTTCGGCATCGTTGTCCTGCTGTTCGGCTTCGATCAGCCGATGTCGCTCCTGATCCTCGCCGCCAGCCTGAACGGCGGCGTCATGTTCCTCTACTCAGCGACGCTCTTGTGGCTGAACGCGACCACTTTCAAAGGGCCCTTGCGTCCGCATCCCCTGCGCCTGTTCGCCCTCGCCGGGTCCTGCGCGTTCTTCGGCTGGTTCACCTGCCTGACGTTGATCGACAAGCTCGGGGGCTGAGGTCGCCTGGCAGCAAAGGGAAGAGCCCGACCGTCTTCGGCCGGGCTCTTCCCTTTCGCCTCGTAGCGGCGGGTGGCTCAGTTGTCGAACTCGAGGACCTTGGTGAAGAACTCAAGATCGCCCGCGGGGGTCTGGAGGAGGAAGAGGGTGTCGACCATCGTGCCTGGGAAGGTCCCCGGCGGGATGTCCACGCGCGCTGAGCCCTGGGCGTCGAGGAATCCGGCCCACGGAGGGGCGTTGAGGATCGCGTAGTTCGCGATGGCGTCGGCGCCGAGTCCGAGGATCGGTCCCGTGCCGCCGAGGTGGCCGGCGGACAGGGTGAAGCTCCACCGGTGGCCGGCCTTGGCGGGTCCGGCGTTGATGATGATCGTCACACCCCCGCCTGCGTGGGTGCCGTTCAGGCGCACGTCGAGGGCGTGGTCATGGCCCGACACCAGGCCCCATGCCGGGATGGGGTTGGGCGATCCCATGGAGCGCGTCTGGAGCGGACGCCAGTCGCTGCCTGCGTTGGTGTCCGTGCCGGATGCAATGCGTCCGATGGAGCCTTCGCCAGCGGAGGAACGGTTCGCAGCACCCACGAAGTCCGCCCAGTCGGACGGTGTGCGGGGATGGTTATGGACGACGGTGCCCAGGTTGCCCGGTACCCGTACGAGGTCGACGAGCCGGCCGAACGCGTCATAGAGCGCGCAGTCGTATTCATCGATCGAGTAGGGGATGTTGAAAAGACCGATTCCGGAAACGTACGGAACGCCGGCCGGGAGCTCGTTTGGCGCGTTGGTGTCGCCGATCACGAAGAACCCGCCCGCCGGGATTACCGTAGAGGTGCTCCAGGGCCGGATGAGGGTGTGGGCGACGTTCTGACGGGGACTTGCTCGTACGAGGAAGTTCCGTATGTCGACCGACTGCCCGTTCCGGTTCTGGAACTCGATGAAGTCCGGAGTATCGTCGATCTCGTTGATCACCAGTTGGGGGACGGGGAGGGGGTCCGTGCCCCTGGGCCCGCTGCTGCGGTTCTCCAGTCCCATGCTGGTCTGCGGTTGTTCCGTCCAGTCGCCCCCGCTGTTCGAATCGAGTCCCCAGATGCGCTCGACACCGCCGGAGGTGACGTTGGAGATCGCTCCCCGCATTGCCAGACCGCGGAACAGACCGCCAACGGCGGCCTCGGTGTGGTTGCCTGCGGTGTCGCTGATGCGCACCTCATCGACGACGGCGCCGTTGTTGGTGATCAGCGCGACCGTGATGTCGCCGCCCGAGGTGGGCAGGCTGGGCCACCCGTTCACCACCTGCGCGGTGGCCGGGGTCTCGGAGAACGTCCCCGTGGACTCCTTCACGACGAGCGACTCACCGGGGGCGAGCGTCACGGCGAGGGCGGAGGAGGTGAACTCCGTGCCGTCTCTCCAGCGCACGCGAAAGCCCGTGAGGTCGGCGGGCGAGGTGTCGAAGTTGGTGATCTCGACGCCGTCCGGGGCGCCCCAGGAGACCTCGGTGATCATGAACTTGCGCTGCGACGGCGGGAGCGGCCGGTGGAGGATGATGGCGTAGCCGTTGTCTACGCAATTCGGGGAATCCCCGCGGGGCGCGCCGACGAGGATGTCGGGCGAGCCGTCGCCGTTGGTGTCGCCGACGCCGGCCACGGCGCACCCGAACCGGTCTCCTTCAAGGGGGCCTGCGGGCGGTCCGTCCTCGTGGAGGAGGAGGGCCCCGGTCCGACCGGAGAAAACGCGGATGTACCCGTCCTGAGACCCGAAGAACGACTTCTCGGGTGCGCCGACGAGGATGTCTTCTACGCCGTCCTGGTCGTAGTCCCGGGCGCTATCCACCGCGTATCCGAAGGAGTCGGAGACGCCGAGACCGGTGAAGGTCACGAGTGTCGGATAGCTGTTGGTAGGTGTTGCCATGGGGTTGCCATCGAACGGGCCGAACACGCGGACGTAGCCGGGGCCGTCCGGGGTCCCGTTGAACAGGTTGCCGAACTCCGTCGCACCCACGATGATGCAGCCGCCGTCGCGTCCGTCGATGGAGGGCGCAGCCGCCAGCGCGTACCCGAAGTGGTCATTCGCGCCATCGCCAATCGCCCCTCCCATGAAGTTGCCGGATTGGCCTGAGAAGGTGTATATCATGCCCGCGGCGTCGCCGCCCGTGTCATGCAGGGGAGCGCCGACCACGACGTCGGGCTCGCCATTGCTGCCGAAGTCGTAACCGCCCGCGACGGCGGCTCCGAAGCGGTCGCCAGCATTGGCGACATCGAGAATGAACAACGCGGTCACACCTGTCCCGTCGATGACGAAGGCGCGGCCGCGGTCGCTGTCGAAGCCGGGAGCGCCGATGAGGACGTCCGGAGTTCCGTCGCCGTTCACGTCGCCCGAAGAGGCGACGGCGTAGCCGAAATCGTCGCCCGCCGCGCTGCCCGCGGAGTTGTTGTAGAGGGACCGGATGATGACGCCCGTGGCGCCGCTGACGACCCGGATAAGGCCCCGCTCGTTGTTGTAGCCGGGGGCGCCGACGAGCGCGTCGTTCATACCGTCACCATCGATGTCGCCGGCGTTGGCCACGGCGCGCCCCATGGCGTAGGTCGTGTCGAACCCGGTGAGCGTCCACAGGATGGAACCGTCCGCACCGGAGTAGCACCACGCGCGGCCGCGGCCGTCGTCGTGGCCAGGTGCGCCGACGAGGACGTCGTCCTGGCCGTCCCCGTCCACGTCCCCAAGGGCGGCGACCGAGCTGCCCATTCTTTCACTGGGGCTCACACCGCTGAAGAAGCCGGGGGTGCCGGTCGACGGCAGGATCGAGAAGTGGACGGAGGTGGACAATCCGCCGCCGGGAGCGGGGTTATCCACCTGGACGATGGCGCATCCTTCGGCGGCCAGCAGCGCCGCGCTTACCTGGGCGGTCACCTGGGTCCCGGAGACCCACGTGGTGGGGAGCGGGTTGCCGTTCCAGAGCACGCGGGTGCCTTGCACGCCATTACCGTTGGGGGAGCCCTGTAAGAAGGGGGTCCCGTTGACGGTCAGGGTGAGGCCGGCCGACCCCACGGTCGCCGAGTCCGGGTTCGTCGATGCGATGGCCGGTGCGGGTGCGGCACCGTAACGGAACGCGATGCCCCCCGCGTCCAGCGCGGTCATGAAGTTTCGGTTGCCGATCTGGTTCTGGAACGCCTGGTTGGGCGGGTTGCAGGTGATCGTCGGGATCGCTCCGTTGGCTGCGAACGCGAACTGGCCGTAGTGCATGATCGAGAGAAAGTCGTAAGCGCCGACCGTCGTGGCGCCCGCGGCGATCTGGAAGTTGTTCGCGCAGGACTGATTCTGGGCCGCGCCGCACGCGTTGGCGATGTTGGCGAAGTTCACGGTCACGAAGTTGTTCCGGTTGGGGCGCGACTGTTCGTGGCGGAACCCGAGGGCGTGCATGATCTCGTGAACGATGATGTACTTTGTGTTGAAGCTGACGAGGTTGATGACCTGGACGCCGCCGGCCATGCCCACCAAGGAGTTGTTGACGGCGGCCGCGTTGAACGCGATCTGGTTGGGCTGTGTCGTCCATGGAACGAAGGTCACACCTGACACCGCTTCTATCTCGTCCATGGCACGGATCACCCTTCCCTGGTTCCCTGCGTTGATGTTGGCGTTGAACGTGAACGGCACGATCCCGCCCGGCCAGGCGACGGCGTTGAAGACCGCGTCGCGGCCGCCGGAGACGGCCGACTCGGGCAGCACCTCGTCACCGACGACCACATAGCCCGGCGGTGGTGGCACCGTTGCCGGCTGTTGCGCGATGGCCGGTGCACCGAGGAGGCACCACGCCAGTGACAGGACCAGTGCGTACGCACCGAGATGTACGTACGAAGAGCGATTCGTTGATAAGGACATTGTTCGGACTCCGCATGGGGAACGACGCCGAGCCTGGGATCGGCGCGAAGATCGGGGTCTTCTTTTCTGGCTCTCGAGGTGGTGGACACGCTCTCTTCCTGCCGCCGACCGGATTCGTGCGCCGAATTCCGGAAAAACGTAGGTCGCTCCGTGATTGCCCCGATGAGCGCGAGGTCGTTTCAATGCGCTCAATGGAACACAAGATATTACTAATAAATAACTTACGTCTATCCCCGCCCTGCGGGGCCTGCCCTCGTATCGGAGGGGGAGGCCTCAGGCGGAGTCTCAGGAGGTGCGAAGCCGTCGGCGGGCGGCCGTGCTTATCGCAGGTAGTTGGAGACGCAGGTAGGCGTCGTCTTGCTCGCGAACTCGTCGAGGATGACGCCCCGCGACGAGGGCCCCACGGAGGGAGCGGGTTCGCTCCTGCGGGCGCCGTCGCGACGTACGAGAAGCCCCTTCTCGAGCAGGACGTCGGCCGCGCGCTCCAGCCCGCGCTCCACGAGCTCCGCCCAGGTGACGGTGCTCCGGGCCGCTTCTTCGAGCAGCGTTCGAAGTGGAGGACCCAGCCCGTAGGTCGTGAACCACTCGTCTCCGGGGACCGAGGCCGTGCACGAGAGGACGCGTCCGGACATGTCCTGCTCAGTGGACAGCCGCAGTCCGGGCGCGCAGACGAGCACGCACTCATCCAGGGCGCCGCTCGCGGCCAGGAAGAGGGTCTCGAGGAGCGCCAGGACGCGGTCGTGCACCGGGTCCACGGGGCTCTGGATGACGCGTTGGATCAGCCGTCCCTCCCTGTCCTTGTGCGCGTCCTCGAGAACCAGATAGCCGAAGTTGACGGCGCCGAGGTCGGCCGACCGGTAGCTCTGGACCCAGAGGCCGAGTTCTTCGGAGAACGTTTCGAACGTTTGCCCGAACGGCGCGTGAGAGTGGGGCACACTGAACAGACGCTCGTCCCGGTCCGCGGTCGTCAGGAGGAGCGCGCGGAGGGCTCCGCCAGACCACCACGAGGAGAGCTTGCTCTCGTAGTGGGCGACGTCCACGAGATCCGACACGATGGACACCCGGCCGCCTGACTCGAGATGGGCGGCGGCTCCAAAGACGATGCGGCGGAGGACCTCCTCGCCGTCAGCGCCGCCGTCGCGGAACGCCAGGTCCCCGACCGGACTCGGTACGAAGGGCGGGTTGGCCGTGATGGTGTCGAAGCGCTCACCCTTGACCGGCTCGTAGAGGTCGCCGAGGTGGAAGAAGACGCCGTCGAGCCCGTTCAGATCGGCGTTGAAGCGCGCAAAGCGGATCGCCCGGGGGTTCCGGTCCACACCCACGACCTCGCTCGCGTAGCTCCGTGCCACCAGGGCCTGGACGCCGCTGCCGGTGCAGAGATCCAGGTGTCGACGGGAACGTGAACGCGGCGCCACCTGCACGAGACCGACGCTGTCGCGCCCGACGTACATGACGGGTTCCTCATCGAGCGCGTCGTTTTCGAGGACCTGGTAGCGGTGATCCGTCGCCACGAGCAGTCCGTCGATCGGGAACAGGTCCACCGTCGCGGCCCAGGCGTCCGCGCGCCGCGCGACCAGCCCCAGGGAGAGCAGAAGTCGGAAGCCCTCGATGCCCACGAGAGAACGCACCCTCCCTGCCTGCAGGGCGCCGCGCAGGAGGAAGAGCCTCATTAGGTCGCCGAGCTCGTCACGCTTCAGACCGAACCGGTCGAGATACGGAAGGTCGGTGGGCTCGATGTCCTGAGTGGCCTTCCCCAGCCGCGCGCGGACGTTTGTCTCGGTGTATCCGATGGACTCCAGGCGTGCACGCAGGGCGGCGAGCGCCGCACCGCTGCGATGGTCCATGTCGGCATAAGCCTCGAGCGCGACCCGTGAGGCCGGATCGGTGGACTCTGGATCGACGCGGTCAGCGGCCTCTTCCAGGACGCCGCCCAGGAGTCGGGCGACCTCTGCCTCGGGCACCGCTTGCGCCGAACGCTGGACCAGATCGACGAGCTCGCTGCCGTTGCGTGGGTCCAGCAGGAGCAGGCGGCCATCTGCCAGCCTCGACCGCACGGGCGCGCCGTAGGGGCTCGCGGAGAAGGCCTCGCTCGTCTCCTTGAAGCGGGCGATACGCGAGGAGATCTCATCGAGTTCGTCGTCGGTCCACTTCCGGGTCGGCGCACCGGCGAACAGCGCCGCGTCCAGTTCTTCCATGAGACCGTCGAGGGCGGGTTCGTCAGCGTCCAGCCCGCGCGGCACGGGTGCGTCCGGAAGTCCCTCGGTGTGGTCCGCGTACTCGCGGGCGACCGTGCCCCGCTTGCTGATCCAACATCCTTCGAGCGCCAGGTGATCGATGTCCGTCGCCAGGAAGGTGCGCAGTGCGTCCTGGGGCGATTCGACGATGGGTTCGCCGGCGACGTTGTAGCTGGTGTTGAGCAGGACCGGCGGGCCGCCCCGCAGACGCTGCAGTTCGCGGCAGAGGCTGTGGAAGAAGGGGTTGTCGTCCTGCGTGACGGTCTGGACGCGGCCGGTCCCGTCGTGGTGGGTCACCGAGGGGATCACTTCGCGGAGTTCTTCTCGTACGGGCGCGACCAGCAGCATGTGGGGAGACTCCACGCCCAGTTCGAACACCTGCTCCGCATCCTCCAGCGGGACGACCGGCGCGAACGGCCGGTAGGCCTCGCGGTGCTTCACGCGGGCGTTCAGGACGTCACGCATTCGAGCGAAGGTTGGGTTGGCGAGGATGGAGCGTTGCCCGAGGGCCCGCGGTCCGTACTCCGAGCCGCCCTCGAACCGAGCGACGACGCGTCCGCGCGCCAGCGCCTCCGCAGTGCGCTTGAGGACCTCGTCCGTGCCCGGGCGCTCGACCACGATGCGGTCGGAGACCTCCGTGAGGGCCATCTCGATCTCGATCTCGCTCGCGGACCGGCCCAGCGCGGCCGTCTGTAGGTGCTCCCGGCCGACGGGCTGCACGCCGTGCTGGTGGCTGGCCCACCATGCGCACCCGGCGGCGATCCCGGAGTCACCGGCCGCGGGAAACGCGAAAAAGTCCACCAGGTCCAGTTCGCGGACGAGGCGGTGGTTGGCGACCGAGTTGAACGCCACGCCGCCGGCGAGGCAGAGCTTGCGGAGCCCGGTTTCGCGCTGCGCTTCTCTCCCCAGGTGCAGGAGCGCGTCTTCCAGTTCTCTCTGGATCTTGGCCGCAAGCTCGACGAGATGGGGACGCATCCACGCCGGACCGTCGCTGTCCGCGTAGCGCTTCTCCAGCGCCTCGATCTCGAGCAGGATGTCGTAGGCCCGGATCTGCAGGGAGTAGGAGCCCGGGCGGGTCGCGATCCAACGACGGAGGTTCTTCGCCGCGCCGCCATAGGGTGCCAGACCCATGGTCTTGCCGGCCTCGGCGTGGGAGAAACCGCCCTCGAAGTCGGTCACGAATCCGATGCCGCGGGTCACTTCCTCGTAGACCATCCCCAGAGTGGTCATTCCCGCGAGGTGCGCGTCGACGCGTTCGGAGTGCAGCAGCTCGAGCTCGTCGTTGGCGCCGCGGTACAGGGTGTAGGACTCGGTCCGGCCCTCCGCGTCGGTGCTCCCGGTGGCGTCGACCACCAGGACGATCGCCTCGTCCATACCGCTCGGCCACCAGGCCGTGTAGGCGTGGGCGAGGTGATGGCTGGGGACGCTGTGGACGGCGACGCCCCGGAATCCGCGGGCCGCCAGTTCTGGCCCCATGTCCCGACCCGGGGAATTGGCCGTCACGCTGGAGAGGTCGGATAACTCGGCGCCCACGGCCTCCAGGCAATAGCGTATGGAGCGCCATGGCAGGCAAACCTCCACGTCGCCATCCACCCGGCTCAGGCCGGGGCTGTGCTTGCATCGGTCCAACCGCTCTTCCTCCACGGCGACGAGGAGCTTGCCCCCGGAAACGAGGGCGGCCGAGCGATCGTGGCCGAGATTGAGGCCGAGATGCAGGTCCGCGTTCAGCGGCGATCGAGGTGTTCTCTGCATCATGTGGATCTCCGTGGCGTGATCGGGATGCGGCCGCTGTCGAGGGGTTCAACTCAGCCGTGAGACGAACGAGGACGTAAGCGGATTCCCGGGGAGATCTCTGTGTCATGTGCGGTCTCGACGGCCGCTGGCTGCCGTCCCCGGGAATTCACATCGCCCCATACGCGGAAGCGGCCGGATCCGTGGAGCGCAGTTGAATTTTTTGCGCAAAAAGCGGATCTGGAACGGCCGGCTACTGAACGACGAGCTGGCAGCTTTGAGAGAGGACCAGCCCGTCCGGGTGCGAGGGGTCCAGGTTTGCCATCAGGACGCACGACGTCTGGGGCAGGCCCGGCGCAGTGAAAGGCAGTGTGAGGCTGCCTGGATAAGGGCTGGTGAAGCTGGGGATGCCGCCGCCGAAGAGGAAGATGACGCCGACCCCGGCGATGTCGATGTTGACGATCTGGCCGGCGGGGCTGGCGAACGCGCCGGACGACAGGGGCACGAGGGGTCCGGGAGCGATGGCGATCTCCCAACCGAGACCGACCTGGATGCTGGAGAAGACCGCGGTCCCGGCGCCGTTTACAGGCAGGGTGGTCACGGCTCCCGTGCATTGAGTGGCCTGCACGCTGTCGAGCGTGACGGTCGAGAGGTTGGTATTGACCTGGAACTCAGCGGTCGCGCATCCGGCGCCGTACTCGTCCGCGCCGACGTCGGGGACTTGACCAAGGCGCGACTCGCCGTCGATGTCGTCCATGACGCCGCTGGGGACGGCGGATGCATTGATGCAGGGCGACAGTGCGCTCAAGTGCAGATCACCCGTCGTGGGTGAGGCGAGCAAGGGGTCGAACGCGAACGAGTTAGCGTCCTGGCCTGTCGCGGTCTGCCACGCCGTGAGGTTGGCTGCGGCGACCTGGCCCTGGGAGAACGGGCCGCCGGACGTGTCCCAGAAGCAGTTGGCGTCCGTGAGCGCGGGGATGCCGGTGGTCCCGATCAACGGGAACGAGAAGATCGGACGGGCCGTGTTGCTTGTCTTGACGATGATGTTGTTGCTGATCTCGGCGTAGTGGCTGTTGGTGCCGCCCGAGGGCGTATCGCCGATGACGGCGAACGCGCCGCCGACCGACGTCGTCACGTAGAACGTGTTGTTGATCACACGCGAGTTGTCGTGGCGGCGTCCCGAGACGTACCCGAACCGCGCCAGCGAGTTGAATCCGCCGGCGTTCGTCATCTGGAGGTTCCAGAAGAAGTTGTTCTCGACGACCGTGTTCTGCGGGCGCTGGCTGTTGCCGTAGATGACGACGCCTCCGGCGCCGCAGTCGTGGATCTTGCAGCGCCGGATGACGGGATCGAGCGCTTGGCCGTGCTGGGTCTCGCTGTACAGCGTCACCCCGTCCATCGGCGCGTTGATGATTTCGATGCCTTCGAGCGTCACGTAGTCGGCGCCGTTCCAGAACACTCCCATGGAGTTTGAACTGGCGTCGAAGACGGGGCTTTCTCCAGTGGCGGCGCGGAACGTGACCCGATTCGTCGCCGACGCTCCGGTCCACTGCCCGAGCACGAGGACCGCCGTCGATGGGGCCCACCCCACGTTGTTCGAAAGAAACGGCATGCTGCCCGTGTACGGCCCGCCGTCGTCGAAGATCTCGAAGATGCAGGGCGCTGCCACTCCCTGGGTCAGCAGGTCGTTCACCGCGTCGGCGAGGGCTGTGTAGTTGGTGCCACCGGTCGGGGCGATGGGGTTGATGGTGTACAGGCCGCCGAGTTGGGCGGTCGCGACGTTCGCCAGGACGAGCGCGGCGAGCAGGCACAGGCTGAGAGCTTTCATGGTGTGGGCCTCGTCGTGTTCAGGGGTGCCAAGGGGTTCCGTCCACGATACTCCCGACCACTTCGGGTGCCCATGGGAAACGCGGCCGGGGCAGGCCCAGCGGGGGAGGGCGGCGCCCCGGTCGTTGATCAGGCGCGTGTCAGTTGACGATCCAGGAGCTGCCGTCGGAGAACGGGAACGTGAGGCTGTTCCAGCCCCCCGCGGGCAAGCCCGCCGTCGGTATCTCGTAGACCGCGTCGGTGGCGAGTCCCGATTGTGAGCCGGCGCCCAGGTTTCCGATGATGGTCCCCGATGCCGTGCCTCCCATGGGGCCTGGGTCCGTGCTGCCACCTCCCCGGGAGATGCCGGCGATGGTGGCGTGGATGTGCCCCGGGTCGGGGATGTAGTTGTCGATGATGGTGGCGCCGCCCGAGGTGAACGTGATGTCGAAGCTGTTGGCCGTGGCCGTGGTCGCCGCGCTGGCGACATTCTGGTACGAGACCCGGACCTCGGTGGCGCTCGCCGAGACCGAGATCGACCCGGCGAGGTTCGGCGCGAAGTCTGTCCACATGCCGACGCGGGGCATCCAGTTCAGATACTGGCTGAAGTTCGGCGTGGGGGTCGCTGTCGGGAACTGGAAGTAGACCTCGCCGTTTGAGTGGACCCAGAACGTCGTATACGTGGTCCCGTAGAAGGTGATGCCCGACATGGTTCCGCAGTAGGGGCTGTTCTGGAAGGCGATGTAGGTGACCGTGTCGTCACCAGCGGCGAGTCCGACAGGAACGCTGCCTGCGAGCAGTGACAGCTCGCAAACCTGGGACAGCTGAAATCCGTCTGCGTGGGCGGCGTCAACAGCGAGCTGCTGCGCGCTGGCGAAGAACGGTGCCACGCTGGGGATCGGGAACGTGAACGCGCCCGGATGGGGCTGCAGGTTGAGGATGCCGGCGAAGGTTCCGGGGCCACCGTTGAAGCTGATCAGCGATGGGTCGTTGACGTTGATGTTGACCTGCTGTCCCCCCCCCGTGGTCAGGGCGGCGGGGACCGCGCCCGCGAAGGTCACCGCGATGTCGGAGGGCGCCCCCGCGTTGGCCGCCGAGTTGAGTGTGACGGTGCTGCCGATGCACGCAGACGTGGTCGCGGGGCCGAGGCCGACGCTCTGGAGGCCGTTGATGTCCAGGGACGACTCCGGGCTGTTGACCTCCCATGGGTTCAACGGACAGCCGGGACCACCGAACTCCCACGACAGGATCTCGTTGAGCTGGTTGAGGCCGCCCGTACCACCTGTGAAGCCGACATAAGCGGTGCCGTTCGGGAAGTTCAGACCGCCGATGGCGGTCCCGGTCAGGTTCGTTCCGCCGGTCAGGAAGTCGAAGGGCACGGTCAAGATGGGCGTGGCGAAGTTGTCCAGGAAGATATCCAGGGTGCCCGGTATGTACCTGATGCACACGGTGTGGGCGTTGCCATCCGACATGTTGATGGTCGGGCTGACGC
>JABSRK010000087.1 GCA_013213915.1 Planctomycetota bacterium | reverse complement strand
GGCAGTGCTCAACCGCATCCTCTCGCCGCGCGGTCACGATCCCGATCGCGACACGACGTACGAGTGTGGTGAGCCCGCGATTGGCTCCGCGTGGGTGCGCTTCGACATGCGCTTCTACACCGTTGCGCTCGTGTTCATCATCTTCGAAGTTGAGGTGGCGTTCCTGTTCCCATGGGCCGTTGTCTACAACGAACTCGTCTCGTGGGGCGAGGGTCCGGCGAGACTGTTCCCGTTCCTTGAGGCGTTTCTCTTCGTCGCTGTCCTTGGGGTTGGCCTCGTCTATGTCTGGATGAAGGGCGATCTCGACTGGGTCAAGTCCACGGGAGCGCGGAGCGAGCCGGCGATCTCCGGTCAACCACCCGCTGGGCCGGTCAGCAAGGCAAGTGAACCCGAACCCGAACCCGAACCGGCGGGCTCGAGCAGCTGAGGCGGAGTTATCAGCCATGACACCATGGGTCCAGAGGGCTACCAGGAGCTCAACCTGACCTCGGACTCACCCACGCGCGACAACATCCTGATCGCCAACGTGGACAAGCTGATCAACTGGACGCGCCGTTCATCCGTGTGGCCCATGACGTTCGGCCTGGCCTGTTGCGCCATCGAGATGATGGCTACGGGTGCAGCAAACTACGACATCGACCGCTTTGGCTCGGGCCCCTTCCGCGCCACGCCCCGGCAGGCGGATTTGATGATCGTGGCGGGCACCGTCAGCAACAAGATGGCGCCCCGCGTGAAACGGCTCTACGACCAGATGCCGGAGCCCAAGTACGTGATCGCCATGGGCGCGTGCACTGTCTCGGGCGGACCGTACATCAAGCACGGCTACCACGTCCTCAAGGGCGTCGATCGCGTCGTCCCGGTCGACGTGTACGTGCCTGGATGCCCGCCACGCCCCGAGGCGCTACTCGAGGGGCTGTTTCGCATTCAGGAGAAGATTGAGAAGGAACGCATCCTCGACAAGCACCGCAAGGGCCAAAAGCCGGCAGTGCTGGTCGAGTAGGGGGCGGCGTCATGGCGGACAAGGCTGCACGCAAGGAGTTGATCGAGACGGTGCAAGCGAGCCTCGGCGAGAAGATCGCCGAAGTCGATCGGGACGTGATCGACCCGTTCGTGCGTGTTGAGGCGAAGGACTGGCCCGAGGTGGCGCTGTTCCTCCGAGACAGGTGCGGGCTCGACTACCTTGCTTGTCTGACGTCCATCGACCGAGGGGCGGACGGGCTCGAGGCCGTTTACGGCATCGAGCGCATGGACGCGGAGCGTCTGCAGATCACCGTGAAGATCCTCGTGTCGAAGGACGAACCGAACATCCCGTCGGTCGAAGACGTATGGCGAACGGCCGACTGGCACGAGCGTGAAGCGTGGGACCTGATGGGCATCGTCTTCACGGGGCACCACAACCTCGTACGTATTTTGTGTGCGGAGGACTGGGAAGGACACCCGTTGCGCAAGGACTACAAGTCGCCGGACTACTACCACGGGATCCGGAATAATGTCGTCTGAACCGGCGTCCACGACGACCGACTTCGCCCATTCGGGTGATCTCCGCACCGAGGAGATGCTGCTCAACATGGGGCCGCAGCACCCGGCGACCCACGGCGTGCTTCGCGTCATGGTCCGCACCGACGGTGAGATGGTGATCGACTGTGAGCCCCACGTCGGCTACCTGCACCGCTGCTTCGAAAAGCACTGCGAGAGCGTCTCGTGGCTGCAGTCCGTTCTCTACACCGACCGCCTCGATTACCTCACCGCGATGGGGAACAACTGGGGCTACTGCATGGCGGTGGAGAGGCTCTTCGGCGGTGAGATCGAGGTCCCCGAGCGGGCTGAGTACCTCCGCGTCATCTGCCAGGAACTCAACCGCGTCGCGTCGCACCTCCTCGCCATCGGTACTTACGGGATGGACATCGGAGCGATCACGCCGTTCCTGTACTGCTTCCGCGAGCGCGAGAAGATCCTCTACATCTTCGAGACCATTTCGGGCCAGCGTCTCAACTACAACTATATTCGGCCTGGCGGTGTCGCGTACGACTTCACCGATGACATGGTGACGATGATCGGGGAATTCTGCGAGTACTTCCGGCCGAAGATGGCGGAGTACAACGATCTCCTTTCGTCGAACCAGATCTTCAAGGGGCGGACCGCCAACGTCGGCGTGCTGCCGATCGAGACGGCGATTAGTTATGGCTGCACTGGCCCGGTCATTCGAGGATCCGGCGTTCCACGGGATCTTCGCAAGGACCAGCCTTACGGGGTCTACGACCGTTTTGACTTCGACGTCGTGGTGGGCTCGGGGGAGGCGGGCACGCTGGGTGATTGCTTCGACCGATACATCTGCCGCGTGCGCGAGATGGAACAGTCGATCGGGATCGTTGAGCAGGCGCTTGCGGACCTGCCGGGCGGCGAGTTTCGTTCACCGAAGATCAAGCAGAAGATCCGCCCCCCCAAGGGTGAGGCGTACACGCGTATCGAGAATTCGCGCGGCGAGGTGGGCTTCTACCTCGTCAGCGACGGCAAGGACGTGGCTTACCGGAACAAATGCCGGTCGCCGTCGTTCCACAACATCCACGTCCTCCCGGAGATCTCCAGGGGACACATGGTGGCGGACCTCATCGCCATTATCGGCAGCATGGACATCGTGCTCGGTGAGGTCGATCGCTAACAATGGGTGACTTCTTCACGTTGGTTGACTGGGCCGTTGAGGACGCCGGCTTCTGGGGGAGGCTCATCGGCGTCGTCGCGGTATGGGCGGTGCCCATCACGGTGTGGGTGTCCGTCGTCGGGCTCTTCTCCATCTGGCTCGAACGCAAGGTTTCGGCCCACATCCAGTGCCGTCTCGGGCCCATGGAGGTCGGTCCCCACGGAGCGCTGCAGACACTCGCGGACGGCATCAAGCTCCTCGCGAAGGAGGACATCATCCCGCAGGGGGCCGACAGGTTCCTGTTCGCGCTCGCGCCAATCCTGTCGTTCGTCGGCTCGTTCGTCGTCTTCGCCGTCGTGCCGTTCGGCCCGCACCTGATCATCGCAGACCTGAACCTGGGTATCTACTTCCTCGCCGCCATCGGATCCATCGAGGCCATCGGTGTGATCGCGGCTGGATGGGCGTCGAACAACAAGTGGTCCGTCTTCGGGGCCGTGCGCGCCGCTACTCAGGTCGTCAGCTACGAGATCCCCCTGTCGCTCTCGCTGGTCACCATTGCGTGCCTGGCGGGAACGCTATCGACGATCGGGATCGTCGAATCGCAGGCGGGTTGGATCTGGAACTGGTTCCTGTTCCGCAACCCGTTCATGGTGATCAGCTTCCTGATCTTCTACATTGCGTCGTTGGCGGAGTGCAAACGGGCCCCGTTCGATCTCCCCGAGGCCGAGTCGGAACTCGTCTCCGGGTTCCATACCGAGTATTCGGGGATGCGGTTCGCGATCTTCTTCCTCGCCGAGTATGCGGCTATGTACGTGGTCTCGGCCATGGGCGCCGTCCTGTTCCTGGGTGGGTGGTACACGGGGATCGAGCCGCTCGATTCCTGGCTCACCACGAGCCCCGTACTGGGCAATGTGGTGGGGGCGCTGGCCATCATCACCAAGGCGTTCTTCCTGGTCTTCGTGCAGATGTGGTTGAGGTGGACGCTGCCTCGCATTCGCCTGGATCAGATGATGTACCTGTGTTTCAAGGTGCTCGTCCCGGTCGGGATGGTCGTCTTCATGGCAGCGGCGTTCTGGCAGGGTGTCTTCGGCGCGCCCGACCTCGGCGGGCTCGGCAGCAAGTTCGGCCTCGCCTGGTTCGTCGTGGTCGTCGTCGGCACCACCCTGTGGGTCAAGAAGACGATTCGCCGGACGAAGGGCTACGCCAGCGCCAATTTCCTCGAGCATCAGGCGCGACTTGGCCACGATGTGGGGGTGAGCTGACATGGGTTTCCCAACGGCCCTCAGCGACTACGTGAAGAAGATCGGCGATTCGGCCAGGACCATCGTCGTTGGGATGGGGGTGACGTGGCGCTACATGGTCCGCCCCAAGGAGATCATCACGATCGAGTACGGGTCGAAGAACCGCGCGCCCACCAAGCGGTATATCCCGGATCGTCACCGCGGGATCCACTACCTGGAGACCGAGAAGTGCATCTACTGCCACATCTGCGAGAAGGCCTGTCCGGTCGACTGCATTGTGATGGACGGCAGCCGCGAGGGGTTCGAGGGGTCCTGGCAGGGTGACGGGACGTTCATGTCCAGGTTCACCCTCGACCTGAACAAGTGCATCTTCTGCAACCTCTGCTGTGAGCCTTGCCCAAAGGAGTGCATCCACATGGGGCAGGAGTTCGATGTTGCGAGTTACAGCCGCGCGAACGGCGTGAAGAACCTGCTGACGGATATGCCGTGGTCGGTCGACGATCGTGCGCGCGAGGCCGAAGCCGTGGACCTCATTGCAGTCGTCGAGGCGGAGGCGAAGGAACGCAAGCAGCGCGAACGTGAAGCGAAGAAGGCGGCCAAGGAAGCAGAGAAGAAGGACGACGACGGGGACAAGGCCGACGGCGGCCCCGGAGCTTAGATATTGGAATTTGAGACCATCGTCTTCTACGCCCTCGCTGTGGCGACCGTCATTCCCGCCTTCGGGGTGATGATGGCGAAGGACATCGTGAGAGTGGCCTTCTGGCTTCTCGCGAGCCTGTCTGGTGTGGCGGGGCTGTTCATCATGTTGGACGCCGATTTCCTCGGTGTCACGCAGGTGCTCGTCTACATCGGCGGCATCCTGGTGCTGATCCTGTTCGGGATCATGATGACCCACCGCGACCCGGTCCTCGTGAGCGCGGACGATGACCGTCGTCGCTCGCCGTTCACCGGACTGCTCGTCAGCCTGATGACGTTCGGCGCGCTGATGGGCGTGATTCTCGGCACCGGTTGGAACGTCAGCGGCGGACTGGCGAACGGGAAACTCTCCGGTGAACCCACCGCGGCGCCGTTGGGAAAGGCGCTGCTCACCGACTACGTGTTGCCGTTCGAGATCGTGTCGGTGTTGCTGCTCGTGGTGCTCTGCGGTGCGGCGTACATCGCTCGTCGAGGTAAAGACGAGGAGGCCTCAAATGCCTGACATCGGCCTCAACGCGTACATGCTGGTCGCAGCCGCGATCTTCAGCGCTGGTCTCGGGGTCGTCGTCGCGCGACGTAATGCCATTGCTGTCCTGTGCGGCCTCGAGTTGATCCTGAACGGTGCCTCGCTCAACTTCGTCGCGCTGAACCGCTACACCGGTCCCGTGGCGCGCATCGACGGCCAGATGTTCGCCGTCTTCATCATCATTCTCGCGGCGGCCGAAGCGGCCATCGCGCTGGCCATCCTCTTGAACCTGTACCAGATGACGAACACGGTGCAGATCGACGAGGCGGATTCACTGAAGAACTGAGGGAGACGAAGAGGACATGCCGAACCTCGTGATGCTCGCTCTACTCGTCGTGGTGCTCCCGCTCGCGGCGTGGACGTACGGGTTCCTGTACGCGTTCTTCAACCGCCGGCTGCCGTCTTACCAGGACAAGTTGGCGACGGCAGCGATCTCCGGATCGCTGGTGATTGCGCTGTACATGTTCTTCACGGAGGTCCTGTTCGTCGGCAGTGGAATCACGAACCCGGAATCGTGGTCGTTTACGTGGATCCAGATCGGAGTGACGGGGCACCACCCGTTCATCCTCAACCTCGATCTGGCCGTCGACAACATCACTGTGATCATGTTCGTGGTGGTGACCATCGTCGCCACGTGTGTCCACTGGTACTCGCAGAGCTACATGGAGGACGAGGACCGTTATTCGCGGTTCTTCTTCTACCTGGGTCTGTTCACGTTCTCCATGCTCGCGTGTGTCGCGACGACCAACCTGCTGATGCTCTTCATCTTCTGGGAGCTCGTGGGTGTTTGTTCGTACTTCCTGATCGGCTTCTTCTTCCTGAAGAAGTCGGCCGGGGACGCGTCGAAGAAGGCCTTCGTCGTCAACCGGATCGGCGACGGCTGCTTCATGGCCGGCATCTGCCTCATCTATTCGGTGTTGTCGCGGTACTGGCCAGACGAGGGTGTCCTCAGCTTCGCCCGCATCTGGGAATCGATCGCGCTCCTCGGAGCAGCTGACGGCCCGTGGGTCGGCAACGAGAGCTTGCTGACGGCGGTCGGGCTGCTGGTGTTCATGGGTTGTGTGTCGAAGTCGGCCCAGTTTCCCCTGCACATCTGGCTCCCGGACGCCATGGAGGGCCCGACACCGGTCAGCGCGCTCATCCACGCGGCCACCATGGTCGTCGCGGGTGTGTACATGATCGTCCGGATGTTCCCGCTGATGGCGGGGGAGGGCTACCTCAGCGGCAACTACTTCGATTCACCGGTGTTGTTCATCATCGCCTGCTTCGGAGCGATCACGGCGATCTTTGCGGGCACCATCGCCCTCGCGCAGAGCGACCTGAAGAAGGGGCTCGCGTACTCGACCTGCTCACAACTCGGGTACATGGTCCTCGCCGTCGGTGTCGGATCCATCGGCGCCGCCATGTTTCACCTGTTCACCCACGCCTTCTTCAAGGCGTGCTTGTTCCTGGGCTCCGGATCCGTGATTCATGCCGTG
The DNA here is from genome assembly GCA_013213915.1 of Planctomycetota bacterium. Classification (GTDB taxonomy): domain Bacteria; phylum Planctomycetota. The sequence continues at coordinate 5,097 of JABSRK010000087.1, read as the reverse complement.
CACAGCCAGGAGATGTCGGACATGGGCGGCCTCAAGGACAAGATGCCGCATACGCGGTGGACGTTCTTGATCTCGTGCCTCGCCATCGCGGGGACGCCGTTGTTCTCGGGCTTCATGTCGAAGGAGGCGATTCTCGGCCAGGCGGCCGCGTACGGGCTGCAGGTCGGCGCATTCTGGGCGTGGTTCCCGTTTGTCCTGGGCGGGATTACGGCATTCCTGACGGCTTTCTACATGTTCCGCCTGTACTGGCTCACCTTCCATGGGGAGCCGGGGGACCAGCAGAAATTCGACCACGCGCATGAGTCGCCGTCGAAGATGATCGTCCCGCTCTGGGCTCTGGCCGCGCTGGCCATCGTTTCGGCGGGCATCGCCATGCCGTTCGGCGCCGGTCACACCGGCGGGCACTGGTTCCAGGACCGCGTCAACGACCAGGTTATCGTCAAGGACTACCTGGCCGTGAACGCGTCGACCGCTGAATCCCGCAGTGTGTTCGGCGACCAGCAGCAGGTCCACCTCGTTCACCACCACGACGCAGCAGCGATCGCGTCCCCCGTGGTGGAGGAGTTCCATCACAACTTCCACTCGGTCCATTACCCACTGCTGGGCGGATCGATCGTGGCTGTCATCTTCGGTATTGCGGGGTCGTTCTTCTTCTTCGTACGGAACCGGAACAAGGACTTCCTCGCTGACATTCCACCTGCGGTCGAGTACCGCCGGGTGCTGCAGAACCTTTACTACGTCGACTGGTTCGCCTGCGAACGTGTCGTGCCCACCACGAAGGATGTTGCTGATGCCGCCGGGCGGTTCGACAACCGTGTGGTGGACGGGATCGTCAATGGGACCGCTCGGTTCTTTGGGCGGGATCTTGGGTGGGCCGTTGGTCGTATCGACAATATCGTCGTGGACGGCGCCGTGAACGGCGCCGGCTGGTTGATGATGGCTGGCGGAAGCCTCTTCCGTGGCATGGTCAACGGGCGCATCCAGGACTACGTGAAGTTCACCGCGGTTTGTATGGGCGTCCTGCTCCTCTGGGTGCTGGCCGCTGGATAGGCAACGTCAAGGATCGGATCTCTTCACATGTTGCTGACTCTGAGCATTTTCATTCCAATGTTGGGGATGGTGGTTGTCCTGCTTCTTCCGAAGGACAATCACAATCTCATCCGATGGACGTCCGTCGGCATTGCGGTTGCGACGTTCATCCCGATCGTCGTACTGACCATGGGGTACACGGACCCCGACGGCGAGTCCGCCGCCGACACACTCCTGGCTGAACGCGAACGGGTTATCGCTGAGGCCCCGGAGGCTGCGCGGGCGGCGATCCTGGCGCTGACCGCCGAGGGGGTCGCCGAGGCGAATGATCCCGGCACCATGAGTGACCTGGCCGCCGACGACGAGCGCGCTGCACATTGGAGCCTCGTCAAGGGGGACCGGGAAGCTGAGGCTGCTTACCACGAGGCGTGGGAACTGGCGATCGCCGCGCAGGCTGCGATCTCGCAGAACCTGAAGTATGTCGAGTACGGGAACTGGATTCCCACCTTCAACATCAACTACATCCTCGGGGTGGATGGACTGAGCCTGCCGCTCATTTTCCTGTCGGGGCTGCTGTTTATCCTGTGCTTTGTTTACAGCTTCAACATCACCAAGGGTGTCAAGGCGTACTACGCGCTGTTCTTGCTGCTCGAGACGGGGCTGATCGGCGTGTTCGCCGCGCTCGACTTCTTCCTGTTCTACGTGTTCTGGGAGATCGTTCTTCTGCCGATGTACTTCCTCATCGGCTACTGGGGCGGACCGAATCGGATCTACGCTGCGATCAAGTTCTTCATCTACACGCTTGTCGGGTCGGTGGTGATGCTGGTCGCCATGCTCGCGCTCTACTGGCAGGGCGGGTACGACACGTTCAATCTCCTGACCTTGATCGGGATGTCGGGCAACTTCGACGCCACGTTCCAGATGTGGATCTTCATGGCGCTGTTCCTCGGTTTCGCCATCAAGGTCCCCGTGTTCCCGTTCCACACGTGGCTGCCGGATGCGCACGTTCAGGCGCCGACCGCCGTGTCGGTGATCCTGGCAGGGGTGCTGCTGAAGATGGGTGGCTACGGCTTCTTCCGCTTCAGCTATACGCTGGCTCCGGAAGCGGGGACCAGTGAGTTCATGGTGATGTTCATCGGACTCCTGGGCTTGATCAACATCGTCTACGGCGCCCTGTGCGCGATGGCCCAGACCGACTTCAAGTCGCTGGTCGCGTATTCGTCTGTGAGCCACATGGGCTTCGTGCTGCTGGGTCTCGCGGCGTTTACGCCGGAGGGCATCATGGGCTCCGTGTTCCAGATGTTCAGCCACGGGGTCAGCTCGGCAATGATGTTCCTCCTGGTCGGCGTTCTCTACGACCGGGCCCACCACAGAGACCTCAACAAGTTCGGCGGTATCGGCTTGCAGATGCCGTACTACACGGGCTTCGCGATCATCGGGTTCTTCACGAGCCTCGGGCTGCCGGGGCTGGCGGGGTTTATCGGTGAGATGTCGGTGTTCATGGGCTCGCTCAACGCCGAGGGCTTCGACTGGTCGGGTACGAGCCTGTACGCGCCGCTGCCACGCTGGGTCGTGTATGCGGCGCTGCCCGGGGTGGTCTTGACGGCAGGCTACATCCTCTGGGCGGTCCAGCGGGTCTACATGGGAGAGGCCAAGAAGGAGGAGTACAAGACGTACTCGGATCTCTCCGGGAGGGAGGTGTTCTCCCTCGTTCCCCTGGCGGCCATGTGCATCGTCCTCGGCGTCTGGCCCAGGGTGCTGATCGACTTCATGAATCCGACCCTCGATGTGTTGCGTGAATTCATAACCACTGCGGGGATCGGCGGATGATGGACGCCGCGTACTTCACCAGGGCACGAGAGCTGATAGGTGAGAGCATGGGAGGGTTCGCTCCCGAGCTGGTGCTCTCGCTGCTGGTGATCGTCCTGCTCATGCACGACCTGTTCACGCGTGGCGCCCGTCCGGAACGGGCGGCGGCCATTGCGGGGATAGGGTTGGTGATCTGCGGGGCCTTGCTGTGGATGCAAAGTACGGAGCCCCCGACGGCCGGGCATCTGGAGGGTTCCCATGAGATCTTCGGGTGGCTGACCGGAGACGGCAATCACATGGGAATGCTCGCCATCGACGCATTCGCCAAGTTCTTCAAGGCATTCGTCCTCTTGGGGACGCTCGTGACGATTCCCATGTGCCTGGTGCACCCGGCGTTCGCGAATCGGCGCATGGGCGAATTCTATGCTCTGCTCGTGGCGGCGACGCTGGGCATGTTCCTGATGGCGTCGGCGACGAACCTCCTAATGGTCTACATGGGCATCGAATTCGCTTCGATGGCCAGCTACCTGGCGGTCGCCTTCGTGAAGCGCGACCGCAAGGGATCGGAAGCGGGACTCAAGTACGTCATCTACGGGTCGGTGGCATCCGGCATCATGATCTACGGCCTGTCCCTGATATACGGGATGACGGGAAGCCTGCACATTAGCGACCTCGCCAACGCGGACGTCACCGGTGCGCAGGGGTCGGCGCTCGCGGTGGCGGGCGTCCTCGCGTTCGCGGGGTTTGCGTACAAGATGGCCGCATTTCCGATGCACTTCTGGTGCCCCGATGTCTACGAGGGGTCTCCCGTACCTTTCACGGCGTATCTGTCGGTGACCTCGAAGGCTGCCGGATTCGCTGTGTTCATCCGGTTCATGATGGGATTCGGCGATGGTGCGCTGACCGTCGGTGAAGGCGACGGTGCATACAGCGTGGCGTTTGGCTGGCAGGGACTCGTGGCGGGGGCCGCCGCGCTGTCCATGACCGTCGGCAACCTGGCTGCGCTCTGGCAGACGAACCTCAAGCGATTGCTCGCGTACTCCTCTATCGCGCACGCGGGCTACCTGCTGATGGGAGTCGCGGCATTCAGCGAGGGCGGCGGTGCCGAGCAGTACGCTCCCGTGCTCTTCTACTTCGTCGCATATTTCTTCATGAACCTCGGAGCGTTCTTCGTGGTGACGCTGGTTGCCGCGCGTACGGGCAGCGAGGACATCGCGGGCTATCGCGGCCTGATCACGCGTGCGCCGTTCCTCTGCGTGTGTCTGGTCTTCTGCCTGGTGTCGCTGCTCGGTATCCCACCCACGATGGGCTTTATCGGAAAACTGGAGTTGTTCAAACTCGTCATCGATCGAGGCCTCGTCTGGCTCGCGGTCGTGGCAGGGATCAACACGGCGGTCTCCGCCTACTACTACTTCAAGATCGTCAAGGCGATGTGCCTCGACGCTGCGGAGGATGAGGCGCCGGTTCGCGTGCACGCCTCGTCCATGGCGTTGGTCGGGTTGCTGTCCCTGCCGATCCTGATCTTCGGCATCCTGCCGGGGCATCTGTACGAGTTCACTCGCCAGTTTGGGCTCTTCTAATGGCGACGACGACGCGCGACATTCAAGATGACGCGGTGGCTCTGTGGCGCCTGGAGGCCCGCAGTTTCCTCGACTATGTGGTGACGGTGGCGACGCCCGTCTCGACTGACGAGGTGGGCGAGAGGGTGTCCGCCGCCTTCCAGGAGTTCTTGGACGAGGAGTTGCCGCTGCTCAGGCGGCTGTTCGAATTGCTGGTACGGCTCGACATGAGCCCTGATCGCCCGTCTCACGCGCTCTACGCCGCGCAGTACAACTTCGTCCGACCGGAGAAGCTCGGGACCGTTTTTGTACAGATGGCCGACCAGGAGATCGTCGCCATGCGTTCCATCGCCGAGCGCTACGAGGATGTCCAGGTGTTGGAGGAGCGCTTGCTGAAGAGCATCCTGGCTGACTGGATCAACTTCCGCGAGACGAGCGTCACCCAGATCGAGAAGATCCTCGCCGACGCGGATCGTGCGCGGGCCGCTGCGGCCGGAGAGGAAGTCGAAGAGGTCGAGGAAGAAGCAGATTCCGGTGACGACGAGTTTCCGTGGCACGACGAGGCGCTCGGTCTCGAGGAGCGGGTGAAGCTCGCTGAGGGAAAGGGGATCTTCGAGAAGCTCTTCGCCGCCATGGCGCAGACGGATTGCACCGCGTGCGGTTACGACTGCGAGGGCTACGCCCGCGCGATCGCTGAAGG
>JABSRK010000086.1 GCA_013213915.1 Planctomycetota bacterium | reverse complement strand
TACCCTGGCCCTGCCGCCGCTCCATCCGCGACTCGCGCCGGCGCGCGTCCAGCGACCGGGCTTTCTGCCGGTCACGCGTAGCCATGAACACGAGGCCGACAGTGAGACTGGCCCCGGCGCCGATGAAGATGGCCATGAACTCCGACGTGCCCGTCCCCTTGCCGGGCTTCGTCATGGTGGCGAGCGGTTCGCCGACCGCGACGATCACGGGCAGGTGCACCTCTCGAGTGCGACGCGGGCCTCCCCGCGCCTCGTACGAGTGCAGGCGATAATAGAGCCCCTTGATCTCCAGCATTGGGCGCCGCCGCCTCTCGTTCGGATCGGTGTTGTAAGCCCACTCCTCCAGTTCCCGGGGAAGCGACTCGGATGGAATCAGCACCGAAGCGGGCACGTTCACATCCGGTTCGGGGTCCGAAACGATGGCGTGCCAGTAGCCCCTGATCGGAGCATCCTCCTCGCGCATGTCCTCGTACTCGAATGACTCTTTCGCGAGGTACACGAGAATGCCCTTCACCTGGACAGCCTTGAGACGGTAGTCGTCCGGCTTGTTGAGCGGGTCGCGACCGACGAGGGTGATGGGCTCGGCACCGCGGGGGTCACTCTGCTCCTCCAACGCCGCCGCACCCTTCTTCAAGATGTAGCCGACGACCTCGTAGAACTCCCCTTCACTCTGCGGCGCACGGCCCAGGTCGTTGTCCTCGATCTTGCGAATCCGGTCTGCCAGATCTTCCGCCAACTTGTTCTTGTACCGGAGCGGCAGAGCCGGCGTGATCTTCTTCGCGAGGATGAAGGGACGGATGACCTTGTCGCGCCCGCCCTCCACAAGACGATAGAACACGCCCATGACCTTGTAGAGTCGGTCCGCAAAGAGCAGCGTCGTGCGCTCTTCCGTGAGCGGTTGCAAGACCTTGACCTCGACGCCGTCCTTCGTGCGGATCACGCCTTCGATGAGCGGCTTGCCGACCGTGAAGACATTTTCATCGAGTTCATAGTCTGCTGGATTGGCGTAGGACTGCTTGATCAGGGTCCCGACGACCTCCACGGGACGGCCTCGATACGCGTCGGAGTTCTCCGGGTTGGCCAGCTTCTTCGGTGGGATCCGTGCGTAGCCGCCCACGGAGGCATATTCCGGGTCATGCTTGAAGTGGTAGTGAGGTCGCCGCGCCAGCGGAACGGCCAGCTTGTTGATGGCCTCGGCCTTGTCGGGCTCGAGCCGACCGCGCGAGCCGCTGTCGGAGATCAGGGCGTTCAAGGCCGCCGCCCGCGTCTGCCACGGCGGGATCGTCACATCGCCCGATCTGGGGTCGGTGACCACGGCATCGCCCGCGGGCGATTTGTCCGTGTCAACCCAACTCTCGTCTTCGGGGACATCGAGGACGGTCAGCACCACCGCCGTCAACGTCGCTCCGAAGAGGAAGAGAACGAGCAGTCGCCTCAACTCGGCGTTATTCCCGCCAACGTGGGCGGGGTTCTGGATGGTTCTCGCGGGACGTACCATCGGGTCTCCGGAGGGTCAGCAGATCTGAGTCCGGCGCCGTCCAAGGGCGCCAACACCCTAAACGCCGCCGATCCCCCCTGAGGTTTAACAAAATGCGTACCCTGGACGACGCCCTCCGCTTCCTGGCCTCTTTCACCGATTGGGAGCAGCTGCTCCATCGGGCGCCAGCGCGCGACACGTTCGACCTGGGCCGCATCGATCGCCTCCTGGACCGGGTGGGAAACCCCCACGTCGGACGCCCCGTGGTCCACGTCACCGGGACCAAGGGCAAAAGCTCCACGGTGATGATGGTGGACGCCCTGCTGCGAGCTCACGGACTGCGGACATTCCGCTTCCTTTCTCCGCACGTGATCGACGTCACCGAACGACTGGCCATCGACGGCGAGCCGATCGACGAGGCCACCTTCGTCGAACTGGTGGCGCGCCTCGAGCCCATCGTCGAGAACATCCGGGTCGAATGCCCCGACGACCTGCCCTCCTTCTTCGAGGCCATGACGGTCATGGGATTCTCTTGCGCGGCCGATCACGACGTAGACGTCCTGGTGCTCGAGGTCGGTCTCGGAGGTCGGCTCGACGCGACAAACGTCGTCGATCCGACGGTCGCAATCGTGACGTCGGTCGCCCTCGACCACGTGCGCATCCTCGGCTCCACCGTCGAGGAGATTGCCAGGGAAAAGGCGGGAATTCTCAAGCCGGGGCGGCATGCGGTGACCGGGCTCATCCCTGGACACCCGGCGTTCGACGGTATCCTCCATCGCGCACGCGAGCTCGGCTGCCCGCTCCGCTATCCGGGGGACGGGCTTCGCCTGATCTCGTGCGAAGAAACGGTGGCCAGCGACGGTGCGCCGCGGGTCGTCTTCTCCGCTGCAATCGACGATATTCTCTTCGATGACGTCGCCCTTGCAGCCGGCTCACACCACCAGGCCGTCAATGCCCTGTGCGCGCTCGCCGCGACGGATATCGTCCTGCGCGCGCGGGACATGGCCATCGATCCTGAGCGTGCTCGCGAAGCTCTGTCGCACCTGCGCCTTCCCGGGCGTTGCGAGCTTGTCCTCGGAGACCCTCCGGTCCTCCTCGACGGTGCCCACACGCGAGAGAGCGTCGATGACCTCGTGGCCGTCGCCCGGCGCATCGCCATTCAGCGTCCCGTACACCTGCTGTGCGGCATGACCCGCGACCGGTCACCCGAACACGTCCTCGAAAACGCAGCCGCGTTGGCGGCGTCGGTCACGGCAACCGAACTCGACACGCCGCGCTCCCTTCCGGCGGCCGACGTGATCGCCGGACTGCCTTCCGCGAGGGACTCGGACGCCCTTTCGAACGTCGATCAAGCGCTCGAACGAGCGGCCTCCAAGGCACGCGCGGACGGCGGCATGGTGCTCGTCGTCGGATCGCTCTACCTAGCAGGCGCCGTCCTTCGGCGCCTGCTACCATCCCGCCCATGGAGGCCGCGCGAAACCACCTGATCATCACGCGCGATCTGATCTTGCAGGGGACTATCGAGCCCGTTCTGGGAAGGCTCTCGGACCACCTCAGGAACTACGAACGCCCCATGTTGACCCTGGGGGACGCCCGGGCAACGTGGCTGCAAAACGGCGCCCAACAGGAACTCCCCGAGGTCTCGGTGTCCATAAAGCGGGTGCTCCTTGCCCACGAATACGTGGATATGAGCGGCGATCCCCACATGCAGGCAATGAACGCAACCGGGGTCGGGCGACGCTACCGTATCGTGATGGCGGATGTTCCCGGACTGATCCTGGTCGGCGGCCTGAAGACCGTGCCGGACGCACGCCAGGGGTTCCTCGTCCTGGAAGCGCCGGCCGTGGACGGCGAGGGCCCGGAGGGCATGCTGGAAGCCGTTCGGAACCTCCCCTACCTGCTCGTGAACGAAGATCTGATCGAGGCGTACTACGCTGTCTGACGGGAGCCACGATGACGACGATCGAACAGCTCGAAGCAGAGACCCGCGGATTCCGAGACTCCCTCGACAGGCTCCAGGAAGCGCTCGCCACGGTCATTGTCGGCCAGAGCGCGGTGATCGAACACGTCATCTGCTCCGTCGTCGCGGGTGGACACGTCCTGCTCGAGGGTGCGCCCGGGCTCGGAAAGACATTGCTGGTCCGGACACTCGCCGAGAGCCTTGACCTCGACTTCGCGCGGGTGCAGTTCACCCCGGACCTGATGCCGGCGGACATCACCGGAACGAACGTCGTCGTCGAAGAGGGCGGCCAACGCTCCTTCAGATTCCAGAAGGGCCCGATCTTCGCGTCCGTCATACTCGCAGATGAGATCAACCGCGCGACGCCCAAGACACAGAGCGCGCTGCTCGAGGCGATGGAGGAGCAGGCGGTTACTGTGTCGGGACAACGGCACGCCCTGCCGGACCCGTTCTTTGTCCTCGCGACCCAGAACCCCATCGAGATGGAGGGCACCTATCCCCTTCCCGAAGCTCAACTCGACCGCTTCCTCATGAAAGTCCTCGTGCCCTATCTGGAGAAGGGCGACCTCGCCGAGGTGCTCGATCGGACAACCAGCACCGAGTCTCCAACCGTCACTCCCATCATCGACGGCCCGAGCCTGCGCAAGTACCAGGCGCTGGCGCGAGAGGTGGTCCTGGCGCCGGAGGTCCGTGACCGCACCGCCGGGTTCGTCATGGCCACCCATCCGAGCAACCCCGACGCACCCGAGCCAGTACGGCGATATGTCCGCCATGGAGCGTCGCCGCGTGGTGCACAAGCGCTCGTCATGGCGGCCAAGGTCCGCGCCCTGCGAAGCGGACGTGCCCACATCGATTTCGAGGATGTGGACCGCCTGCTGCTGCCGACGCTCCGCCATAGGATCATCCTGAACTTCGAGGGCGAAGCAGAGGGGGTGAGCCCGGATACGGTTCTGGAGTCCGTCCTCGGGCGCAGATGATCCGTATAGCAGGCAGAGCGGGGTCCGGCGTGAATCGGGACCCCGGATCGCGTTAGGATCCACGAGGATTCACCCCCAGCCTGGCCAGCCGGACACTGCCTTCGGACCGAGTCAGGGGCCCGGAGTCTGATCGAGGAGCGACAACTTGCGTCTGATCCTGATCCCGCTGCTTGTTGCGGCCACCCTGCAGACCGTTCCGGCACAGAGGGTCTGCTACAAGTGCAAGGACGAGGGTTTCGTCGCCTGCAAGAAGAAGGACCATGACGGGAAGCGCACCTGCGGGAAGTGGAAGTTCGAGCACAAGTGCTCGTCCCTCTTGGCCGCTCCGTGCTGCCGAGGCACCCTGCAGGTGCACTGCGAGCGCTGCAACGACCCCGTCGCCGAAGCCAAGATCATGGAGCGGCTGGAGAGACGCGCCGCGTGGGTCAAGCAACAGAGGGATCTGCTAGGACGCGCCGGGATCAAGGGCGTCACCATCGAGACCAAGGACTTCCGGCTCCACTTCATGATCCCCCGCTGGAATGCGGCGGAGGCACGCCTGACGCGCAACCGCGCCTCCCACCTCTTCGCCTATCGGCTGCAGAAGACCGCCGACCGTTTCCAGGAGATCTGTGGTGCGCTTCCGGGCTCACGCCAGACCCTCACCCTCTGCAAGGACGCGAAGGAGAACCTGAGCTTCACCCTCAACCACATGGGCGGTGGCTATCAGGTCCCCTTCCGGCGCAGCTCCGGGTCCGGTCTCGTGTGCACGTGGCCGATTCCGCAACAGCCGTGGGATCTGAAGAACGATCAGAACATGCACTCGCACGTGGTCCATCTCGGCACCCACCTCCTGCACTGGGCCTCCCTGCGGTTCCATATGCAAACCGTGGTCTGGCTCGATGTCGGCCTCGCCCATTGGATGGAACTCGACCAGACGGAGCAGACTCGAAATTTCTGCTTCAACGAGGGCGCAGCCAAGAACTTGTGGATGGATGGAGACTGGAAGAAGAAGATCTACTCGGAGGCGGGGAGCAAGTCCGAAGTGAAGTTCGCGTCGCTCCTGACGAAGAAGAACCTCGATCAGACGGACCACCGGGATCACGCCTACGCCTGGAGCTTCGTCGACTACCTGGTTGCGGCGCACCCGGAGAAATTCAAGAAGTTCTTCCGGGACATGAAGTTGCACAACGACACCAAGAAGGCGCTCGACAGGGTGTTCAACGTCTCCACTGCCAGCTTCCATGACCAATGGCGGAAGTGGGTTCGCAAGAACTACGCGCCGAACTGAGCTCGTCGATGACCATGAATCGCATCCTTCTCCTCGCCATTTGCCTCGGGCTCGCAGGGTCGCCGGCGGCCCTCGCCCAGCGGGGCAGTGACGCCGCCAATCCCGTCATCGAGGAGTTCAAGAAGTACATACGTTCGCCCGAGACCGCCGTCCGCCGCGACCAGGTCGAACGCTTGGCCCGCGTGAACACGGCCGAAGCCGTCATGCTGCTGCTGACGAAGGGCCTCACGGATGACGACTACTCGGTGCGCGAGAAGGCCCAATGGGCGCTCTCCTGGATGACGGGCGAGGCGCGGGAATTCGTCATCGCTGGGCTGGGATCGAGCAAGCCCGCCATACGCGAAGGTGTCTGCATGGCCATCGGCGCCATGAAGATCTGGCAGAGCAAGCCCCCGATGGCACAACTGGGCACCATGCTCCAGGAGGACCGCTCGGAAATCGTCCGAGCCGCCGCCGCCGAGTGCATGGGACTCATGGGCAACACCAGAGGCACGCCGTTCCTCATCCAGGGCCTCAACGACCGAGCCGAGCGGGTCGTCATCGCGTCAGCCGATGGCCTTGGACTCCTCCGCCAGGCCGCAGGCGCCGGGCCGCTCGTCCAGTTGCTCGATCACCGCTCGTGGCGGGCGCAGGTCGCCGCCCTGTCGGCGATGGCGAAGATTCGCAACAAGGTATCCATCGGTCCGATCATCGAGTACATGGACGTGGCGACCGGCCGCGCCCGCGCAGACGCCCATCGAGCGCTGACAAAGATCACGACACGTACGTTCGGGATGAACGCCGCCACCTGGCGCGAGTGGTGGGAACGCGTGAAGGGCGACTGGGAGGTCCCACCCCCACCGAAGAAGGTCGAAGTCAAGGCGATCCCAGGAGGAAAGGACGGGTACGGACGCAGCAAGCCAACGCGCTACCACCGCATCACGACGTACAGCAAACGCATCATCTTCGTGATCGATATCTCCAACTCGATGAAGACCCCGATCATCGTCAAGGAGGGCAAGGACACACGGCGTCGGCGCCTGGCTACCGGCACCGCCAAGATCCTGCTCGCACGAGAAGAACTGAAGCGCACCCTCGAGGGCATGGACTCGGAGACGTGGTTCAACGTCATCGCATTCGAAACCGACGTCCGCCAGTTCAAGAAGGCGCCCGTTCGTGCATCCGCCGGGAACATCCAGGGCGCCGTCCGGTGGCTGCTCAAGCAAGAGCCCAGGGGCCAGCAAGGGGGCCGCCGCCCCTCGAGTAACGTCGACAAGCACGGCTGGATCGTCGGCAAGACCAACAGTTACGGCGCCCTCGCTGCCGTCTACGGATTGAAAATCGACTTCGAGCGCAGGGGCACCCGGGCGACGACCGCTCCCTCCCCCGGCACCAAGCGGCGGCCGAAGTGGGACACCTGCTTCTTCCTCTCCGATGGACGCCCCACGGTCGGTGTCGTCACCGAGATCGAACACATCCTCCAAGACGTCAAGCGGTGGAACAAAACCTGCAAGATGGTCATCCACTGCATCGGGATGGAAAACGAGCAGGGACTCGCAGCGTTGCTCTCGGGCCTCAGCCACATCACGGGCGGCAAGGTCGTCTACCTCGGCAAGTGACGGCAGGCCACCCTCCCTCGTAGCCGCCCGCGTCTCGCGTTAGGATGCGCCCAGTTTCCGGGGGACCTCCATGCTGCGCGTATTTGGACCGCTCGTCATTGTAACGCTCGCAATCACCGCTCTCGCGGCGGGTGGATGCGGTGACGATGACGCGGGAGGAGGCCCGGCATCGAACACCGGAGGTGGGGGCGTCGACGAAGGAACGGCCGCCGCCGGGTTCCCCCACGTCGCGTTCACCGACATCACCACAGCATCGGGAGTCGTCCACGCCAACGTGAGCGGTGAGCCGCAACGGAAGATGGCCATCCCCGAGAACATCGGTCAGGGAGCGGCGGCCCTCGACTACGACGGCGACGGAGACTACGACCTGTTCTTGGCCAACGGCGACGTGTTCAAGGGCCAGGAGCCCCGCACCGACCCGCGCTGCGCCCTGTACCGCAACGACGGAGCGATGACATTCACCGATGTCACCAAGGAGACGGGGCTCGTCTTCAGCGGATGGTGTCACGGCGTCAACGTGGTCGACTTCGACGCTGACGGGCACCAGGATCTGTACATCACGTGCTATCTGCGGAGAAACCTGTTCTTCCGGAATACCGGAAAGGGGGCATTCGAGGACTACAGCGAGCGATGGGGCGGCGCCGATCCCGGGCCATCGACAGCCTCCGCGTTCTTCGACGCCGATGCGGACGGCGATCTCGACCTCTACGTCGGCAACTACGTGGACTTCGATCCGAAATCCCCGCCCAACCGGGGCGAGCCCTGTGAGTGGAAGGGCCTCAGCGTGTCCTGTGGGCCCAACGGAACGCCCAAGGCCGAAGATCGGTTCTACGAGAACGTCGATGGCCGGCTCGTCGAAGCGACGAAGAAGTTCGGGTTCGCGGCGGCGCCCGCGTACACCCTCGGCGTCGTCACGTGCGACTTCGACAACGACCGTGATATCGACCTGTACGTCGCCAACGACTCGGTATCCAACTACCTGTTCGAGAACCTGGGCGGCGGCAGGTTCAAGGAATCCGCACCCCGCTACGCTCTCGACATGCAGGAAGACGGACGGCCCCAGGCTGGCATGGGGATCGACGCCGGAGACGTGGACAACGACGGGCGCTTCGAGTTTTTCGTCACCAACTTCTCCCATGACTACAACACGCTGTACCGGAACGCGGTGACGCCATCCGGCCGGACCCACTTCAGCGATACCTCCTACGCCATGAACCTGGGCGAGGCGTCGTTCAGCTACCTGTCGTGGGGCGCGCGGATCATCGACATAGACAACGACGGCTGGCAGGACATCATCGTTGCGTCGGGACATGTCTATCCCCAGGTCGATACATCCAACCTCGACACGTCATACGCCCAGAAAAACCAGATCTTCATGAACCAGGGACCGACAGAGGGCTCCCTCGTCAGCTTCAGCATGCTCGACAACACGAAGGTCGCAGGATGGGACAAGGCAGCGGTCAGCCGTGGCCTCGTCACCGTCGATCTCGACGACGACGGCGACCAGGAGATTTTGTTCCTCGAGATGGACGACAAGCCCACGCTACTCCGCAACGACACAAAGGCCGCCGGCGCCTGGATCGGATTCCATCTCGTCGGCGGGTCCAAGAATCGTGACGCCATCGGCGCCCGGCTCGAAGTCATCGACTCGTCGGGGCAGAGTCGTTGGCGGGAGCGAGCGAACGGTGCGTCATTCCTTTCTTGCTGCGATCCGCGCATCGTCGTCGGCCTCGGGAGCGCCTCGGGCGCGGTCACGCTTAAGATCCGTTGGCCGTCTGGCAAGGTCCAGGAGCTCTCCAGCCTCTCTACCGGCAAGTACCACGTCATCACCGAATGAAGTTTGTCGCCCGGGTCAATCCGCGTGACGCGGACATCGTCGTGCTGCTGGAAGGGGGGCTCGAACATGCGGCCCCCGGCGCGCTCGGACAGCTCGTCGACATGGTCCCGGGACCCGACGGGCGCACGGTCATCATTGATCTCGAAGGTGTGGCGCGTCTCGGTGCCCTCGGCGTCGCCATGCTGACGACGCTCGTGGGCGGGCTGCAGGACGCCGGCCACGAGGTCCGCTTGCGCGTGAAGAGCGATGTCCACAAGCGCGTGATCCGAGCGTTCGGACGCGACGTACCCCAGCCCGAGCTTCCCGGTCCCGAGGCGCACATCCTCATCGAACGGCTCGGCGAACGCACCATCCAGATGCACGACGCCATCGTGCGGTTCGTCTTGCTGACGCAAGCCACTCTGGCCAGCGCCATCACCCAGCCGTTTCGCCTCCGCCACCGACGCAGCGGTCTCACGCAGCGTTCGGTCGTGGCCATGGGAGTCGGAGCGACGCCCCTCGTTGCCCTGATCGCGTTCCTCATCGGGTTCATCCTCGCCCTGCAATCCGGTGACCTTCTGAAGACGTACGGGCAGACGATCCTCATCGCCGACCTGGTCGGGCTCGCGGTCACGAAGGAGATCGCTCCCCTGCTCACGGCGATCCTGGTCGCCGGGCGCAGCGGCTCGAGCCTCACTGCGGAGATCGGTACGATGAAGGTGTCGGAGGAAGTCGACGCGCTGACGGTCATGGGAGTCGATCCCATCGACTACCTCGTGGCGCCGCGGCTGCGTGCGCTCCTTCTCGTGCTGCCCATGCTGACCATCGTCGCGGACGTCGTCGCCGTTGCCGGAGGGATCACCGTGGGATGGATGGTGTACGACATTCAGCCGGAGGCATATATCGAGCAAACGACCCTGGCGGTCGAGCTCGGCGACGTCCTCGGCGGACTCCTGAAGGCATGCTGCTTCTCTATCGTCATCGTGACGGTGGCGGCCTATCAGGGATTCGCCACGGCCGGCGGTGCCACGGGGGTGGGCAAGCACACGACACGCTCCGTAGTTCAGGCCATCATCTGGATCATCATCGTCGACGGCATCTTCACCGCGCTCCTCACGGCACTGCCATGATCGAGATCGAGGGGAACATCAGGACCGTCGGACTCGCTTGTGGATACGGCGACGAGCCGATCCTGTCAGACGTCGACCTCGTGCTGCCCAGCGGCAAGGTGTCCTGCATCCTCGGCAAGAGCGGCTGCGGGAAGAGCACCCTGCTACGCACGCTGCTGTTACTCGAGCGCCCGCTTGCGGGAGACATCCGCTTCGGAGACCTGTCGGTCAAGGAGCTGGACGCCGACCTGCTCGACCAGCTGCGCCGGCGAACCGGTGTCCTGTTCCAGGGCTCTGCCCTCTTCAACAGCATGACGCTGCTCGAGAACGCGGCGTTCCCCCTCATCGAACGCTCCGGGCTGCCCCGTTCTCTCGCACGGGAACTCGCTCTCCTGAAGCTCGACCTCGTCGGGCTGTCGCGATTCGCCCACTTCCTCCCTGCGGCCGTGTCCGGCGGCATGCGCAAGCGCTGCGGCATCGCCCGCGCCCTCGCCCTCGACCCCCCTTACCTCTTCCTCGACGAGCCAAGCGCGGGACTCGACCCCTTCACGTCGGCCGAGATCGACGGCCTCTTGAACGAGATCTGCGACGCGCTCGCCACGACAATCGTGGTCGTCACGCACGAACTTCGGTCTGTCGAACGCATCGCGGACCACCTCGTCATGCTAGCGGACCGTGGCGTTGCGGCCCAGGGCCCCCCGGACGAGGTTCGCGGCTCAGGGAACCCGGCCGTCAGCGCCTACTTCTCTCCCCAGAGGGCGGCCACCCCGTTGATCGACCCCCACGACGGGCTGGCGTCATTCCTCCTTCCCGACGAGAACTGATATCCTTTCTGCGTGTCCCAGGTCACCCGCACGGAACGAGTCAAAGCCTTTCTCTTCCTGCTAATCGGACTCGTGGTGATCGGCTCGGTGGTGCTCACCCTCCTCCACCTTCGTAAGCCGCCGCGGACGTACTTCCTGCAGTTCCGCGAGACCGTGAGCGGCTTGGAAGAAGGCGCCCCCGTCCGCTACAAGGGCGTCAAGTACGGGAAGGTCGCCAAGATTCGCGTCGACGAGGACGACCTCGAGACCATCACCGTGGAGCTGGCCCTCGACGAAGACGCGCCGATCCGCGTCAGCACGGTCGCCGAGATCGCGACCGAGTCCATCGTCAGCAAGTATCACATCGAGTTGCAAGGCAGCCGACTCACGAGCCCGGAGTTACCCGAAGAAAGCTGCATTCGGACCAGGGCATCCACCCTCCAGGAGCTGCTGGCCACGGGCGAGACCATCGCCGATAGTGTCTACGACGTCCTCAACAACCTCGGGGGGTGGACGGACGAAGACCACAAGGATCAGTTCTTCACCGTGCTCAACGAGATCGACAAGACGGTCAAGGAAGCCAAGCAGACGCTCAATCTGGTCAAGAGCACGTTCGAGAGGGGTGGCGACGGCGCGCGTCTCCTCGAAGCGTCCGCTGATGTCGTCGAGTGGATCAGGGAATTCCTCCA
>JABSRK010000085.1 GCA_013213915.1 Planctomycetota bacterium | reverse complement strand
CGTCGTCATCGTCGGACGGGAGTTCTTCGTCAGCGCCATCCGGGGGTTCATGGAATCCCAGGGCGTCGCCTTCGGGGCCGACATGGCAGGCAAGGTGAAGATGGTCATTCAGTGCGTCGCCATCGGCGCCATCCTGTTCATGGGAACACAGCGGGCCGACTCTGGTGTCCTCGAACTCGTCAACGCGCTCATACCAGTCGCCATGTGGACGACGCTCGTGGCGACGCTCTACAGCGGCTGGCACTACGCGAAGAAGGCGCTCACCGGCTTGAAGGAGATGGACGCCTGAGCAAGCGCTCGCCGACCGACCTCCTCCCGTCTCCGCTGAGCCGCTCCCTCGCGACT
Organism: Planctomycetota bacterium; assembly: GCA_013213915.1. GTDB lineage: Bacteria > Planctomycetota. The sequence goes on along the minus strand of JABSRK010000085.1, from coordinate 11,355 downwards.
GTGTTCGGAGTCGGGCGCGTCCCCGTCGGTCCGGGCACCGCTGCAAGCGCGGTCTCGGTCCTCCCCCTGCCGTTCATCCCGCTTTCCCTGTGGCCCTGGGCTCCGCTCGCCGGCTGCGCACTCGCCACCCTCGGCTGCGTCCTCATCTCAAGGACGATGCCCCCGAAAGACGAGGGCGGCGACCCGGGGTGGTTCGTCCTCGACGAGACGGCGGGCGTCTGGCTGGCAGCTGCGCTTGTGGGACCGACGTGGACGGGCATCGGCCTCGCTTTCCTACTGTTCCGGATATTCGACATCTGGAAGCCGCCGCCCGTACGAACACTGGAGCGCGTCGGCGGTGGCTGGGGCATCGTCCTCGATGACCTCGTGGCCGGGGTGTATGCTCTCCTCCTCTTGTTCGCGTGGGAGACCTGGGGCGCGTCCTGACCGGACGCTTCGAATCGATGGTGCGTCGTCGCAGAGGCATAACAACACGTCAGGAGCAGCTGACCACCCGCACCGAGATTCCCCAGGTCGACAAGGAGATGTCGGACCTCGGAGGCGTCCGCAAGGTGCGTTTCGGGTTGGCGGCGAAGTTCACCATCCCGGTCTCCATCGTGCTCGCCATCGCCATCGTCCTCATGGGATTCGTGGTCTACGGCAAGACCTCGGATTCACTGAAGCTCCAGCTCACCGCGCAGGGCGTGTTCGCCGCGCGAATCGCCGCCGCTCCCGAGGTCGACTCCTGGGACCCGGACTACAACACGCACCTGAACCTCACCCGCCGCGTGGACCGGATCCAAGCCGAGCTGGCACTTGCTGGCGCTGCGACGAGGGAATCGACGAGCCCGGAGATGACTCCGGAAAAGGTCAAGGAACTCCGCGCGGCCGTCAAGAAGCACGACGCCAGCCAGCGCTTCTACAACAAGAAGCGCCTGGCGCGCATCATCCGCACGGCCACGAGGGGGCCAGGGATCTACCTGGACCTGAAGATCCTTCCGGAAGGCGGCCGATGGGTGACGGCCAGCGGCGAGAACAAAGGCAAACACTCAGGTCGCCCGGGTACGACGGCCACGTCCCCGGAGACGGAGATCTTCATCGGCACGTATCCGGTGGGCGACCGCAACGACCCCGCCCGGTTCTTCTACCACCCGATCAAGGACAAGGACGACGTCACTGTCGGGAAGGCTGTCGTCGTCTTCTCCGAGCGCCAGATCGGCAATGATCTCGCCGAACTCCGCAGCAGCATCATCATCTTCTGCATCCTCGGCGTCCTCATCACCGCGGGCGTCGCGTTCTTCACGTCCAGGGTGTTCACCCGTCCCCTCGGACACCTGATGAAGGACATCAAGACGGTGGCAGGCGGAAATCTCCAGCACCGCACCAGACCCCGCAGCCACGACGAGATCGGCTCGGTGGCCTTCGCGTTCGACCACATGACGCAGAACCTGGCCGCCGCCGAGGTCATGCGTGTGGATCTGGCGGACAAGGAGCATCAGGTCAGCCTCGCCCAGGAGGTCCAGGAGCGCCTGTTCCCGCAGGCTCTCCCCAACGTCGGCGGCATGACTCTCGACGCCAAAAACCGGCTAGCCGGCGACCTGTCCGCGGATTACTTCGACGCGGTCCAGCTCGAAGACGGACGGGTCGCCCTGCTCGCCATGACCGCGTCCGGAAGGGGTGTCCCGGCGGCCATCGTCCTGTCCATGGCGCGCTCCCTGTTCCACGCCGTAGGGGTCCAGAAGAGCAGCCCCGGCGAAGCGTTGCGCGCCATCAACCAGCTCCTCTCCCAGGATCTGCGCCGCGGGATGTACGTCTCAGCGCTCTACGCCATCGTTGACCCCGCCACGGGGTCCGGTAGTCTCGCGTCCGCCGGACACCGGGTCCCTGCGCTCCAGTTCGTCAGCGCCTCGAGCGGCATCCGCAAGCTCCAGGCGGACGGCATCGCCATCGGCTTGGACAAGGGCCCCGTGTTCGACCGTTCCCTGACCGAGACCGGGTTCACCCTCGATTCCGGCGACCGCCTGGTCCTCGCCACCGAGGGCGCCTTTCTCCTCCAGGACGCCGACGGCGAGGCCCTGGGCGAGGACGCGTTCCTGCGCGTCGTCCTCGCGTGCTGCAAGAAGGGTGTCGCCGTGGACGCGATCCTCTCCACCCTCGAGAACCGACTCGGTGCGCACCCGGGCGACCACGACATCACGGTCGTGATGGCGTCGCGGGACGCATGACCGATCAGAGCCGAAGCCGCGACCTCGATAACCCGGTGGCCGCGTGCCCGCTGCACATGGAACGGCTCGCGGAAGCAGGGTTCCTCACCTCGTCCGCGGGCGCGGAAAACCCGCTCACACCGGGCGCCGCCGCGGTGGTCGAGACGGTGGACGCGCTCTTGGGTACCCTCTCCGGTCCATGAGTGGCCCCGCCATCCTCCTCACGCACGAGTTGCTCCACACCCCATTCGCCAAGACCGCCCACGGATTGGTGCGTGGCCCGAGCCGCTGGCCCATCGCCGCGGTGATCGACCAGCGCCATGCCGGACGGGATGCGGGCGAGGTGCTCGACGGTCGGGCCCGCGGCGTCCCGGTCTTCGGCGCCGTCGCCGACGCTCTGGCCCTCGATCCACGCCCGGAGATCGCCATCGTGGGCGTCGCGACGCCGGGCGGCGTGCTGCCGGACGGATTGCGGTCCACACTGGCCGACGTGCTCGCCGGCGGACTGACCCTGTACAACGGGCTGCACAACCTGCTGGCCGGTGATCCCGTGCTCTCGCGTGCAGCCGAATCCGGGAACGCGCGCATCGTCGATCTGCGCCGCACGCGTCCCACGTCCGACCTCGCGTTCTGGTCCGGCGCCATCAAGAAGGTGAAGCCCCCGCGACTCGCCCTGTTGGGAACGGACTGCGCGGTCGGCAAGCGCACCACCGGCCTGATCCTCCGCGAGGCGTGCCGGGTGGTCAGTGTGCAATGCGAGATGATCTACACCGGTCAGACCGGATGGCTGCAGGGACTCGACCACGGGTTCATTCTCGATGCGACGCCCAACGACTTCGTGAGCGGCGAGATGGAGGACGCGATCCTGCGGTGCACCGCCGAAAACACGCTCGACGTCGTCCTGATCGAGGGGCAATCGTCGTTGCGCAACCCGTCGGGTCCGTGCGGCGCCGAGTTGCTCCTGTCGGCCGACGCCAAGGGCGCCATCCTGCAGCACGTGCCCGGCCGTGAGCACTTCGAGGACCTGGAAAACGTCCCCTGTCCCCTGCCCCCGGTCGAGGAGGAGGTGGCGCTCATCCGCGCATACGGGACCGAGGTGATCGCCGTCACCCTCAACGGGCGCGGCCTGCTCCCCAAGGACCTTCAGGCGCGTCGCGCCGCGCTCGAAAAGACCCTGGACCTGCCCGTCGTCCTGCCTCTGGAGGGCGGGATGAAGCGACTGGTGACGTGCGTCCGCGAGTGGCTGGGACGGGTGAAATGAAGATCGACACGATCGCCTCGTGGGCGATCGACGTACCGCTGACGCGGCCCTACACGGTCGCGTTCGGGACCTGCGACGTAGCGCCGCTCGTGTTCGTGCGCATCGAGGCCGAAGGTTGGGTGGGCCGTGGGTCCGCGTCGCCTGCTGAAGACATCACGGGCGAGACGGCGGTGGCCTGTCAGGCCGCGCTGGCATCCGATCAGCTGTCCTGGCTCGTCGGCGAGGACGCGCGCGACACGCAGCGCCTCGCCAATGCCCTCGCGCCCCGCATGGCCGGGACTCCCGCCGCCCGCGCCGCCGTGGACATGGCGCTCCACGACCTGGGCGGCCAGGCCCTCGGGATGCCCCTGTACGTAGCGCTCGGCAAGCACCACGACGCCCTGCCCACCTCGGTCACCATCGGGATCAAGGGCACGGACGCAGCACTCGAGGAAGCCGACGAGTACCTGGGGCGCGGATTCCGCGCGCTGAAGGTGAAGATCGGCACGGACGTCGAGGAAGACATGGAGCGCGTACGGCGCCTGCGGTCGCACGTCGGTGACGGCGTCGCCATCCGCGTTGACGCCAACGGGGGCTACGACGTCCCGGACACGGTTCGTCTGCTGGCGGTGGCCCGGGAACTGGGTGTCGAGCTCGTTGAGCAGCCGCTCCCCGCCGCATCCGTGGCCGAGACCCGCAGCCTCCCCGATAAGGACCTGGTGTGTCTGGACGAATCCGTCCTCGACGCCCGCGACGCCCGCGCGGTCCTCGACCCACCGGCGGCCGGTTCGATCAACGTGAAGCTCATGAAGTGCGGCGGCATCACCGAGGCCCGCCAGATCGCAAACCTCGCCGATGCCCACGGCGTCGGGCTGATGTGGGGCTGCATGGACGAGAGCCGCGTCTCCATCGCGGCGGCCCTGCACGTCTCCCTCGCGTCCGCCGCGACGCGCTACCTGGACCTGGACGGCCATCTGGACCTGACCGACGACCCGTTCGATGGCGGCTTCGTCCTCGAGGAGGGCGTCCTGAGGCCGACCGATCGCCCTGGACTGGGCGTCACCGAACGTTGATCATCGCCTCTCCGCGCCGTCGCATCACTCGCTTAGTACACCGTGTAGAGGGACGCGTCGCCGTTCAGAAACACGATGTTGCTCCACCCTGACGGCATCCCGCCAGCGACAAACTCGTAGAGCATGTTGTTGCCACCGGGACCGGCCTGGAGCCCAAGGCCGAGGACGCTGGAGAACGCGGTGCTCCCCGGATCGCCGGCCATGCTCCCGGACGGCGCCCCGGGCGTGATGCCCGCCAGGGTCGCGGTGCCATGCCCTGCACCCGGCGTGAGACCGGTGATCGCGCACGAACCCGTGAGGGTGTCGAACTCGATGTTGAAGCTCGTCTGGGGTCCTGTGGGTCCCCCGTACGTGTTCTCCGGGACATTCACGTAGTTGACCACGACCGAGGTGCCGGTCGCACCCGCGTACACGCCCCCCGTCAGCTGGCTGTCGAAGTCGGTCCACACGCCGATGCGCGGCATCATGGTCGCCCAGTACGCCGGGTCGGCCGCCCACCATGAGTCGCCTCCGTTGAAGCTGACGAAGCCGTTGGCATTCACGAACAACGAGTCGTAGGTCGTCCCGTAGAACATGATCGGACTGCCGCAGAACGGCGGTGTATTCAGGAACAGCTGCTGGAAGCCGTCCAGCCCGAGGCTGGGCGTCAAGTCGATGGTCGCCGCCGGCAACGACGCCGCATACTCGGTCAGCGCACTCACGGCGATCCCTGGAACCATGGAAGGATCCACGTTGGCCATCTGCGCCGAGAGGCTCACCGGGGCCGGGTAGCTGAAGGTCGCGGAGAACGGCGTGAACGGCACCGAGAACGAAAGCCCGTAGAGGTAGTAGAGGCTCGGGTCTCCGAGATCGAGGTTGATGATCTCTCCATTCGCCAGCACCTGGGCGCCGCTCCCGACGGCCACGCCAGGCAGTTGGGAGATGCCGATCTCGTACGGTAGCCCCAGATTGGTGCTCGAGACATTCAGCGTGCTCGTCGTCCCCACGCATGACGCCACGCGGATCGGGCTGCAGGCGTCATTCGTAACGCCGTCCACGTCCATGGACGACAACGGGCTGTTCACCTGCCAGCTCGTGCCTCCGCACGACAGGTGCATGCGGATGAAGAGGCCCCCGGTCTGAATGCAGCCACCGGGGCTGGCGTTCGACGCGAACGTGCGGAATACACTCGAGCTGCTGGTCATCCGCGTCGTACCCGTGATGTTCTGCCCGGTGCGGCGGATGAAGAACCCGATCGGGTCGATGCCGTTCCACTGGAACGGCGGACGGCCCGATGCCGCGAGGCCTAGCGGGTTCCACTGGTCCTGCGTGACGTTGAACGACAACGGACCGTCGGTCGTTCCATCCCACAGGATCGTCAGGTCCGTGAAGCTCCCGATCCCCGTTCCCCCCGCCCCGTCCGGAAAGGTGAACGGGCACGGCGGCGGATCCACCAGATGGCCGATGGCGACCTTGACGCTTCCGGACGCCCAGGTCCCGTTGAACGGGCTGAAGAACGACACGTCCGTGATATACGGGTTGGCCGGGTCGAGGGCGGACGCGGGGATGTGGTTGACGAACCGGAATCCGTAAGGAGCACCCGCCCCGAACGGGTAGTTGTTGTTCGACTGGGACGTCAGAGGATTTGTGGACGGGTGGTACGCATACGCCTGCGACGGAGCGACCGGAGCAAGGGCGCACACGAGGGCGATGGACAGGGTGAGCGTGCGCATGGGCGATTTCCTCCGGGGTCACCTATCCAGCGACATCGGCAATGTGAACGCAACAGGAAAAAACGGCGTCCTCCGGGAAGCGGGCAGGTCAGGACAGCCCCGTGTTCACCTGGGAATGTCCTCCCATGACCGGTTCGCACGCGTCGTCCCCCCTCGCGGGTAGGATGCGACCATGGCTGACGTCACGATCAAGGAGTTCCAGGACGTCATCGCACGCACGTTCGGCGAGAAGGACGCCGCGCGCGGCATGGCAGGCACGTTCATGTGGTTCAGCGAAGAAGTGGGTGAACTGGCCCGCGCGCTGAAGCGCAAGGACGCGGACCGAGACGAGCTTCTCATCGAATTCTCCGACGTCTTCGCGTGGCTCTGCACGCTGGCGTCCATGACTGGCGTCGACATCGACGGGGCCGTCACGCGGTACATGAGCGGGTGTCCGCGATGCGGCGCCATTCCCTGCTCCTGCAGCGAACGGACCCGCTTCCAGGTCGTCTAGGCGTGGAAGAGCAAGAGGAACTGTTCCCGCGGCAGGCTCAGGTCTGCGCTCCCGGCCTCCTGGTCGAGGTCGCCGTCGCCGTTCCCGTCCTGCATCACCTGAGCTATGCCGTTCCCGAACACCTCGCCAAGAAGGTCGTCCCGGGAGTGCGTGTCCGCGTACCCATCGGCAGCCGGCGGGTCACGGGATTTGTCGTCGCTGTGGAAACCAGGGTCCCCGAAGGCGCACTGAAGCCCGTCGAGGACGTGCTCGAGGAGCGCCCCTTCCTGACGGCGGCAACCCTGGCCCTGGGCTTGTGGGTCGCCAAGTACTACGGGGCGCCGCCCGGCGAGGCGTTGTCGGCGCTGGTGCCCGCCGCCATCCGGCACGGAAGACGGCAGAAGATGGACGTGCTCGTCGAGCTCGTGGACGCCGCGGCGGCCACGGCGTTGCGCAACCAGCACAAGGAAGCTGCGTCCTGGCAGAGCCGGTCCCGCGTGCTGCGAGCGCTGCTCGAGACCGACGACGGGCTGCGGTTACAGGAGGTGCTGCGAAGCGCGAACGTGACGGTGTCGCCGGTCAATACGCTGGAACGGGCCGGCGTCGTGAGACGGCGGCGTGTCCCGGCCGTCGCCGACCCCCTCGCGAACCTGCGCGTCAAGCCCGCCGAACCACCGGTGCTGACGGACGATCAGGCGGCCGCGCTCGACGTTCTCATGCCCCGGCTCGAGGCCGGTCGGTTCTCGGCGTCGCTCCTCCACGGCGTGACGGGGAGCGGCAAAACCGAGGTCTATCTGCGCCTCCTCGAACGCTCCCTCGCGTTAGGACGCACGGCGATCCTCCTGGTTCCTGAGATCGCGCTCACGCCGCAGACGGTGGAGCGGATCCTCGGCCGCGTACCCGACGTCGCGGTCCTGCACAGCAACCTCAGCGAGGGAGACCGCGCCGAGCAGTGGCAGCGCCTCTTCGACGGCCGCGTCAAGGTGGCGGTCGGACCACGGTCGGCGCTGTTCGCCCCACTGCGCAACGTCGGACTCATCATCCTGGATGAGGAACACGAAACCACGTTCAAGCAGCAGCAGAGTCCGCGATACCACGCACGGGACGCTGCCCTTGAGCGCGGCCGCATCGAAGGCGCCCTCGTGCTGCTGGGAACCGCGACTCCGTCCATGGAGTCGGAAGGCATGGTCGCCCGCGGCTCCATCGACCGGCTGTGCTTGCCCAGCCGCGTTGGCGGCAGCACGCTCCCATCTGTCGGCATCGTCGATATGCGTCACGAGAAGCCGGTGGGGCCGAGCGGCATGTTCTCACGGGTGCTGCTTCACGGCATGGACGAGGCCCTCACCGCAGGCGGACAGATCATGCTGTTCCTCAACCGGCGCGGGTTCTCGACCACCGTCCTGTGTCGTCAATGCGGATGGCAGGCCGCGTGCGACCAGTGCGCAATCCAGCTCACCCACTACCGTCGTTCGGATCGCCTTCTGTGCCATTACTGCGGTCGGGAACGGACGGCGCCCCAACTGTGCCCGGACTGCAAGTCACCCCACGTGCGCTATGGCGGGTTCGGTACGGAGAAGGTCGCCGAAGCTGCGCGGGGCCTGTTTCCCGGGCGCTGCGTCCAGCGCATGGACGGCGAGACGCTCTCCAAACGCGGCGCGCCCGAGCGCATCTACCGCGATTTGAAGGAAGGCCGGATCGACATCCTCGTCGGTACCCAGGCGCTGGCGAAGGGCCTCGACATCCCCAACGTCACGCTCGTCGGCGTCATCTCCGCGGACACCGCCCTCCTCATTCCGGATTTCCGATCATCCGAACGCACGTTCCAGCTGATGTGCCAGGTGGCCGGACGATGCGGTCGAGGGAGCCAGCGTGGGCAGGTGCTCATCCAGACGTTCTGCCCCGAACACCCCTCAATCCAGGCCGCCGCCCGCCACGACCACGCGACCTTCGCTGCCTTCGAACTGGCCCAGCGTGACGAACACCGCTACCCGCCCGCCGGACACCTCGTGCGCGTGGTCGCCGAGAGCCCGAAGGACGACGCAGCGGCCAAGATCCTCGCCGTGACGGAAGCTGATGCACGTGCGTGGCCTGAGATCCAGGACGGCCGCGTGCAGATCCTCGGTCCCGCGCCGTGCCCGATCCCGCGACTCAAGGGGCAGCATCGCAGACACCTCCTGTTCATCGGAACGGATGCCGAAACGATGACAGAGCTGCTTCCCCGGCTCCCCCGCAGATCGGGGAAGGGGCTGAAGGTGCTCATCGACCGCGACCCCGTGGCGGTCATGTAGGGCGGCCAGCGCGCCGTTGCCTGGAAACGTGCGACCCCGATTGCGCGGTGCGCGGATCAGCCGCCTTGCAGGATGCCGGCCTGCTGGGCCCGCTTGCGCCAGGGCTCAGGGTCGGTGGAGAGGCCAGCCTCTCCGGAGACCTTGAGCAGAACGCCAAGGGATCGCGCAACGAACCGCTTCACCTCGTCGGTCTCATCCTTCCGCTCGAGCACCTCGATGAGATACGGAGCGGACTGGGGGTCGCCGACGCGCGCGAGACCAAGGGCCGCACGGATACGCACCAACGGCAGGCGATCGGAGAGCGCCTTGACGAGGTGGGGAGCGGCTTCAGGCGAACGCGTCGCCGCAAGCGCCGCGAGGGCGTGCACGCGAGTGCGATCATCGTGGTCCTCGCTCGCATTGATGAGCGCTAACAGGACGGAGTTGGGCGTGCTGTCGGCGGAGAGCAGCGGCCGTAAGGCGAGCGCCGCGTTGCAACGGACCTCTGGGCGGTGGTGCTGGAGATACGTAGCCACCTTCTCGGCGTCGATGAGTGAGGGCGAGAGCGGTTTGCGAGCGACGAGATTCTGGTTCACGAGTCGCCCCGCGCGACCGCCGCCACCCCCCTTGGAGGTGGGTTTCGGCGTCGGGCGGGTGAGGTGGTAAAGGGACAGGAGAGCGTGCTGCACGACCTCGTAATACGGGTCGGTGAGCGCGTCCATGAGCGGCGGCACGACGCGCGACTCGCCGGAGAACCCGAGCGCCGCCGCCATGACGCGGCGATAGCGCGGCGACCCGTGCTTCAGATCACTGATGATGGCCTCGACGTTCTCTTGGGTGTACTGGAGGAGGAGCTGCTCCAAGCTCTCCTTCCGGCCGTACTCCTGCCGCTCGGCGGCGATGTACCAGTTGTCGAGCGCCTGCTCGAGGCGGAGTAGACGGGACGTCCGCGTCTTGGCCGGCTCGGGCTTGGGAAGATCGGGCTCTGCTGCCCGAACGTCGCCCGCGACGGGCTCCGGTTCGGGCTCCGGAGCTCCCGGACCCTGATTATTCCCCTGACAGCCGACGAGCGTCAGGAACCCGAAGAGCAGGGCTCCGACGACCATCTCCTTCTTGACACGGATGCTCATGGCGTTCCTCACCCTGGTTGCGTGCCCGTCTCTCATCCTCTGACGACGGCCTGGGGGCCCGTCTTCCCTTCCTCGGTCAAGAGTTCAGCAGTCAAGAGCCCGGCGAGGGGCTCCGGAAGCGGAATCGGACGGCCGTCCCGCGTCACCGAAGCCAGCCAGACGTGCCCGTCGCACAGAAGCTCGCCGTCTTCCGCCCGTACGATGCGCGTCTCGATCCGGAACCGGACCTTCCGCATCTCCGTGATCCTGGTCTCGATCCGCAACAACTCGTCGTAGAGCGCGGGACCCCGATACAAGAGATGGGCTTCGGTCACCGTCAACAGGATATCGAGATCCCGTTCGATCTGCGCGTAGGGATGCCCGAGAGTCCGCAGCATGTCCGTACGCCCGACCTCAAACCAGTTGAGGTAGTTGGCGTGATAGGCGACGCCTCCCTGGTCGGTTTCGGCGTAGCGAACGCGCGTGGTGCAGACGTGCATGACGCGGGGCGGCAGGACAGGGCGACGGAGCCCTAAGTGCCGAAGACCGTACCAGATCCGGTGACTATGACCAACCGACGCGCGGGCCGCCGCTGGCCACGAACCAAGGGCTCTGCTAAGAGAAAGCGCCGATGACGTTCAGCGAGACGATCCTCGAACTGCTCCCCGTCTTCGTCGCAGCGGGGGTGGCGTACTTCCTCTGGAAGAGCAACCCGCGTCAGCGTATTGCGGTCCTGCTCACCTGGGCTTTCCCGGGTGCCGGTCATTGGTGGCTCGGGCACAAGACCCGTGCCAAGTTCCTCGCCCTCTGCCTCGTCACGACATTTGTTGCTGGGATGGCGCTTGCCGGCTTCCTCAATGTGTCGCCATTCGACCGGCATCCCATCTGGAAACTCGCCCAGGCCCCTGGCGGCCTCATGGCAGTGGTGGCATGGCTCTCCACCATGTCGCTCAAGGTAACCACCGCGAACAACTACTACCTCATCGGCTGCCTCTACAGCGGCAGCGCGTGCCTCCTCAACCTCATCGCCATGTGCGACGTGTGGGATCTCGCCGAGACCCCGGAAACGGATACCACCGCGAGCGCTACGGAGCCCGCTCCGGTCGAGGAGAACACGTGATGCCCGGAGCTACGTTCTGGATCCAATGCCTCCTCTTCCTCCCCCTCTTCCTCGTCATCAACCTCGTCGCGGCCGTCCCTGGACGCGCCGATTTGAAGGACGTCGCCAAGGTCGGGTTCCGTCACTTCTACACGGGAACCGCGATGCTCATCGGCACCAGCGCCGTCCTTTACTTCCTC
>JABSRK010000084.1 GCA_013213915.1 Planctomycetota bacterium | reverse complement strand
CGCGTGCTCGTCCCGCTCGGCGCGTCCGGTTCGGCGGGTGACCGCCATGACACCGGGGATCTCCTTGACCTGGTTCTCGATGTTGCGCGTTACCCGTGCGGATTCGGACAGGGAGGTTCCGGGTGGCAGGTTGACGAACAGAGTGACGCTTCCCTCGTTGAAGTCGGGGAGAAAGGACGACCCGAAGGTCAATCCGAGGGCGAGCGCCCCGGCCACCAGGAGCGACGCCAGCCCCAGCCCGGTCCACCGAAAGCGGAGGACCAGCTTGAGGGCCCACGCATACGCGGACTTGACCACCCGGACGACGGCGCCCTCGCCGCGTTCCACGACCCGCGCCCGTCCCAGCAGGGCCCAGCAGAGCACCGGGGTCACGGTCATGGCCACGAGCAACGATGCGGCGAGGCTGATGACGTAGGCCGCACCGAGGGGACGGAAGAAGCGTCCCTCGACACCGCTCAGGAAGAACAGGGGCACGAACACGAGAACGATCACCAACGTCGCGAGGAAGATCGAGGACCGGATCTCGGCGCTTGCCTGGTAGACCACCCGGAGGACGGGCTTCTTGCGATCTGGTGGCAGCTTTGCGTTCTCTCTCAGCCGTCGGAACACGTTCTCCACGTCCACGATGGCGTCGTCCACGAGGGAGCCGATGGCGACGGCGATGCCGCCGAGGGTCATCACGTTGATGCTGGCATCTAGCAGGTAGAGCACGGTCAGTGCGATGCCGATGGAGAGCGGAAGCGCGGTCAGCGTGATGAACGTCGTCCGGAAATTCAGGAGGAAGAGGAACAGGATCAGGGCGACGAAGATCGTCCCGTCACGGAGGGCTTCGAGGACGTTGTGGATGGCCACCTCGATGAAGTCGGCCTGCCGGAACACGAACCGATCGAGGGCCATGCCGCTGGGCATGGTCCTCTCGAAGTCATCCAGCGCGTCGTCGATCGCCGTCGTGAGCGTGAGTGTGTTGACGCCTGGGTTCTTCTGTATGGAGAGCACGACGGCGTCTCGTCCCTGGGACGAGCCGGTGCCGCGTTTGGGAGCACCGCCGAGCTGGATGTCGGCGATGCGGCTGAGAACGACGGGTGTTCCCCGCCAGTGCCCGACGACCGTGCTCGACAGGTCCTCTACCTGGCGAACGCGGGTGATCGGCTTGATCGGTATCTCCCGCCCCCGGAAGTCCGGGAGGTACCCTCCGGCCACCGGCGCGTGCGCGTCCGCGACAGCCTCTTCCACGTCCTTCAAAGTGAGGCCGTGGCGGAGGAGGTCATCCGATCGGGCCTCCACCTGAAACTCGGGGAGCTCGCCACCCATGGCGGTGACCTGGGCTATGCCGGGGACGGCGAGCAGGCGCGTGCGCAGATTGAACTCAGCGGCGCGCCGCAGCTCCAGCGGCGAGACCCGGGCTCCTTCCTTGGTCGAGAGCGCGAGCAGCATGATCTCGCCCGTGATACTCGCGATCGGTGTCATCTCCGGTGGGTGGATGTTCTCGGGGAGGACGTCCTGGACCTGATCCAGCCGTTCGGCGATGAGCTGACGCGAGCGGTAGACGTCGGCGTCGAAGTCGAACTCCGCCCAGACGATGGAGAGCCCGATGGCGGAGCTCGAACGAACACGACGGATGCCCGGGAGACCGTTCAACGAGGTCTCGATGGGAAACGTGACCGCGACTTCGACGTCCTCGGCGGCGTACCCCGGGGCCTCCGTCATCACGGTCACGGTCGGCGCCCTGAGCTCGGGGAAGACGTCGAGAGGCGTGTTCATGATGGCGGCCGCGCCGACCACGATCATGCCGACGGCGAGCACGATGACGAGCCACCGATTCTGCAGGGACCACCTGATGAGTTGGTTCAACATGCGGAGGCTCAGTGTCCCTTGTGGAAGGTCCCGTCGGCGTGGAAGTGTCCTCCCGCGTCGGCTTTCCCGATCCCTGTCTGCTTGAGTTGGTGGATGCCGTTCTTCACGAGTTCGTCCTGCGGTCCGACCCCGGCCATGACCTCGACCCATCCCCCCGAACGTGCACCGAGGGAGACGGGGACACGAATCACCTCGTTGGGCTTGGCGGGGTCGCGCCTGAAGACGATGGACTCCAGGCCATCGCGCACGACGCAATCGAGGGGGATGAGCACCTCTTCGCTCTTGCTGACCGAGACGAGGAGGTTGCCGGTGGCGGACGAGCCGGCCCGGAGCTTGCCGTCGGGATTTCGCACCAGCGCCTCCACCAGCAGGCTGCGGGTCTTCGCATCCGCGACCGGACGCAGGTTGGCGACCCCGGCCGGGATGGCGTCATCGACGCCGGGGACCTGGATCTCCAGCCTCGCATTCGGAGGAAGGGTCGCCGCGTCAGCTTCCGGCAGAAGCGCGCGGAACATCAACGTTGACGGATCCTGAATCGCCACCAGCGGCGCGTCGCGATCGACCCAAGTCCGGGACGAGACGTGCACGGTGACGATGACTCCGCCGGCAGGCGCACGCAGGGTGACGCTTCGCATGGTCGCCCATCTCGGCGCACCGTTCTTCGCTGCGCTGAGCTCCTCGACGGTCAATCCGCTCGCGGCGGCGAGTGAGCGGAGGACCTGTCCGCGGGCAGCCTCCGCTGCCGTGACACGGGTGGTGATGAGAGCGATCCGGCCGGCGGACTCCGACGATCGCGTACGAGCTCCCACCGCCTTGAGCTCCAACTCCCGCGATTCCACCCGCGCGCTCCGCAAAGCGCGCTCCGCCTCGACGGCGCCCCGATTCAGGTCCAGGGCGTCGCGCTGGGCGGCAATGAGCGTCGCCTGCGATACGGCTTCGGATGCCTTCAGGCCTTGGAGCTCGCGGACTCTGGCCTGGGCTGCCTGGGTAACCGTGCGTGCGTTCGCCAGGACAGCGGCGGCGCGGGCCTCCGCTTCGAGAGCTTCTGCGGCCGCCTGCGTGAGAGCCTTGGCGTAGGTCTGTTCTGGCTTCACCTCGGCCTGCGCCTTGCGCAGCGCCATGCGAGCTTCCTCGGCGCTCGCCAGAGCGTCGTAGATCTTGGCTTGTATGTCGGCCAGCTGGGAGGAGACCAGCTCAGCGACCACGTCTCCCTCCTTGACCGGACTCCATCGCCCAGCGATCTTCGCCACGGTTCCGGAGAGGGGGGCGCGGATGGTCCATTTCCGATCGGGTGGAGCCACCAACTCTCCTGGTATGGCGACGCGATGCTCCAGTTGTCCGCGGCGGGCCGAGGCCCACGTCATGCCGAGATTGGCCTGGATGTCAGCGGTGACCTTGATGCGGTTGGTGGGTGGGGCGCCTGCGTGGGAAGTCGGCGCGGGGGACGGCTGGGGGTCCTGGCACCCGGCGGTCAACAGCGCTACGGACAGCGTCAAGAAGCATGTGCTGATGGTTTTCATCGTTCTTTCCTTCCGTCACTGCCGCTGTCCCCAGGTGGCGCGAGAAGCAGCCCGGAGTACCACAACGCCTCCAGGCTTCGGGTCGCGACTTCCTGCATGAGCTCGACGTCGCGCAGCCGTGCCCTTGCGATTGCGCCGCGGGTGGCCAGCACTTCGATGAGGGTCGTCTGGCCGATGCGGAGCCGCGCTTCGAGAGCTTTCTCTGCCGATTCGGCGGCAGGCAGGGTGCGGGTCCTCAACACGTCGAGGAGGGCGTTGGCTGCATGCAGGTTCATCCGCGCGAGAGATTCCCGTGCAGCGAGATCGACGAGCGCGGCACGCCAGGCTGCCCGTCCCATGGCGCGATGCTCCGTGGCGACGGCGATGCCGCCGGCGTTGGAGTCGAAGATGGGAAGTGAGATGGACAGGCCGAGACCGACGCTCGCCTGCCCGTCGTCCGATTCGAAATCTGGACCGATACGCAGCGACGGGTACTGTCGCGCGACCTCGCCTTCCAGGCCGTGCTCGCGAGCTTTGTACGCCGCCTCCAGCGCACGAAGTCGCGCGTGACCGAGCATGGAGCTCCGGTCACCTGCCTGGGGGACGGCGACCGGTGCGAGCAGCTTGCGGCTCGCATGCACTGCGATGCTGGAATTCGGGAGTAAGCCGATGAACGTCAGCAACTCGACCTGAGACCGGGCGAGGGCGATCTCCGTGTCCCTGAGGTCCCGACCGGCCTCGTCCCGGTGCAGCGATGCCAGTCCGAGCGCGACCCGATCGGCCTCGCCCGCGCGCACCAGGTCCACGGTCCGATTCAGTGCCGCTTCGCTGGTGTGTGCCATGGCTGTGAGGATCTCGCGTCGAGCCGTGAGGCCCGCGATCCTCACGAACCTCTGCCGCACGCTCACCAGAACCTCGGCTTCACGATTTAAGAGTTGGAACCGGGCCGCCTCCAGCTCCGCCGCGGCGCGTCCTTTCTCGGCGCCGAGGCGGCCGCCGAGGGGGATCTCGACGGAGAGCGAGGCCGGGAAGATGAGCGCTCCGCCTTCGGTCGCGAGACGCGGTCCGAGGAACAGCTCGGGGTTGGGCAACAGGCCGGACCTCAGAAGCTCGGCCCCCTTCAGCCTCAGCTCCCCACGGGCTGCGACGAGGCTCGGAGAGTGGAAGAGCGCGAGCGCGTTGGCTTCCGCCTGCGTCAGGCCGTCGTCGACGGCGACTTCGGCGGCGATGGGGAAGAGCTCGGATGGCAGAGCCCCCGCGGTCTCAGGTTGTTCTCGCGTCGGCCCGCGGGCCGCGAGAACGTCATGCTCAGCAACGGGATCGAGCGGCTCTGGTTCGTAGTGTGCGCACGACGCGCAGGCAATGGCCAGCGCAGCCGCCAACAGATTAGTCTTCAATCGAAAACCCTCCTGACCTCAAAGCGGAGTGGAGGACGTGGAAAATCCGGACGGACCGGGTCCACGAACGTCACGCGGGGTCAGGAAGGATCAGATGAGGAGCGCGTGGCTGGAGAGAAGCAGCGCTTCCGTGCCCGTGCGGGGCAGCGCCCGTTCGATCCGCTGGCACGTCGCCGGAGGGGGTCTCCGCCCATCGGATTCGGGGTGGAGGTCGAGCGAGGGGGCGTGCGACTCGGGTGTTTGTGTGGCTACCGCCAGGCGGGGCGCCGGCGCGATGGTGGTTCGGTGCAGAACGATGACGAAGCAGCCCTTCGGCTCACCTCCGTTGTCCGTCGTTCCGGACTCGCCCGGGTGGTCGGCATGCTGGTGATGTCCATGACCGTGGTGACCATGGTGGCGGTGGCCAGGTTCCGACACGTGCTGGGTCGGCGCTGTCGTCCCGTCCTGGCAGATGCCCGGGTGAACCAGGAGCCCGGACCCGTGCTGATGGACCTGGAACGTCCCCGACAACAGGGGAGCGACCAGCAGCAGGGGGAGCGCCAGCAGCGCCGCCACCGCTTCTGCGATCCTCATCGTCGGGTTCTGCTTTTTCATGGGAACTGCACCACTCATTCAGCCTACTGTGATGATACGCGGCTGGCGGGCCAAAGCACGCGTTTCCGGTCCCTCTCCTTGCGAAGAGCAGAGCGGTTAACCGTCACCCTTCCAGTACTTGTAGCGGTTGCGCAGGATCTTGTCGTTCCCGAAGATCGCACCGAGGGCCTTGTGCAGCTTGACATGGCCGCCCCTGCCGTCTTTGCGGGCGACCCCCGTCCCCGTTCGGATCTTGAGCTCGGCGGCGTCGGCCATGTACTTCAGCTGGTGGTTCTTCTCGTTCGCCACCAGGGCGCGCATCGGTTCGATCAGGCTCTCGTCGCGAAGATAGGTGTAAGCCCAGATGATGGCCGTCTTGGCGGGGACGCTTTTGCCTTCCTTTTTGAACTGCCTGGCCAGGAGCCTCTGCACCTCTTCGTCGTCAAGGAAATAGCCCAGTGACAGGTAGCAGGCGACGCGATCGACCTCCCGGCGATCCTTGACGTGCTTGATGAGCAGGCTCTTGACCTCTTCCGATTCTTCGCTGCACGGGCCCAGGGCACGCAGGATGTCCTTTCGGTACTCCTTGTCCCGGGCCTTTTTGAACAGCGCCAGCAACTGCTCAGTGACACCCGGGGCCTTCATCTCCTCGAGGCTGACGACGGCGCAGTTCCTGACATGCTCGGAGGGGTCGCGCAGCCACTTCGCGACGGTCGCCGAAGCCCAGCCATAGCTGTCCTTGCCGAAGGCGCGGATGCACTCGCCCTTGTCGCGCTCTCGGTGGATGCTCTGGATCGTCAGGTAGAGGATGTCCACCTTGCGTGGATCTTCGAGGTCGAGGAGTCCCTTCACGGCCTTGCGCTTGCTCTTGCCGGGGCCCGTTTTGACGGTCCTCAAGAACCCCTTGGTGACCTTGTCCATGCCGTCGGCGGCATCGCTGCCGTAGATGACGAGGGCGTTGTTCAAGAGCGTGATGAAAGCCGGCTTCTTCAACTCGTAGATCTTCTTCATGTAGGGCTTGCCGTCGTCGCCCACGAAGATGTGCTGGGGCACCTTGACCTCGGACTTGTCGAAGAAGGTCCTGCGAACGTCGGATTCGTTTCTTCGCAGTTGTTCGCAATTGAGCGTGCCGAACAGGGGACTCACCGAGACCTTCTTCCCGTCGATGGTCTTCATCACCTCGTCGTGATCATCGAAGCACGTCGGCAGGAGCACGAACTCCGAGAGGATGGGGACGATGGCGGGATCGGTATAGAGTTTCTTGAGCATCCGCTGGCAGGCCACCTCGGTGCTCGTGTGCATGGAGATCAGCAGCGGTTTGCCGCCCTCTCTGGCCTTGGCCAGGGCACCTTCGAGTGTGGGCTCCCATGTCACCTGGGCCTGGGCGTCGATCGTGGGCGACAGGGCGAGGGCCAAGGTCAGGGAGAGGATCTTCATGGGTGCGTTCATGGTCATATGACGTCGATGTTGAGTCGTCAGCGGGTGGTCGTTTCGTTCTGCCAATCTACAGGTCATGCAGGAGCGCCGAGGACAGGACCATCGGGTTCAGACGGTCTTTCCCGAGATCTTGTGGAGCGAGACGTCTCGGGCCCAGCATCCGCCGTCCCTCGGCCATGCCGTCGGCGGCGAGTCTACTTGCTGGCCCAGGCAGGGACCTGCCCATCCCCGGTCCTGACGCCGCCGAGGACCCAGGCCAGGTTGAATCGGGCCACGGTGGAGCCCCCCTGTGGGCCACCTTCGAAGTGGACGTAGGCGAGCCCCGCGCTCTTGGTTCCGGGGCGCCCGGAGACCAGGGATGAGTATCCGAAACTCCGCGCGAAAACGAGGCGCTTGATCGGCCAGGTCCGGCCGCCGTCAAAGCTCGCCCAGATGGTGCCGTGGTTGCGGCCGCGGGGGCTGTCGCAGTTGCTGAAGAAGAGGACGTCACGGCCCGCCATGGGCAGGCGTGCGAGCCCGCCCATGCAGCCATAGTTGGTGTCCTGCGGGCCGTCGGGCAGCGCTGTGCAGAACACCAGGTTCGTCCAGGTCTTGCCGCCGTCCGTGCTGCGGGCCGTCCATCGCCTGCGGGGGTTGGCCCCGGGTTCGGCCCAGTGTCGGCGCGAGTTGTAGTAGATCGTCCCGTCCGACAGTTCGGCCACGGTCGCTTCGCCGGTGCCCATGGCGGGGAAAGGGGCGCTGGCGCTCCACGTCTGGCCGCCGTCGTCGCTGTAGACCGCGTTCGTGTAGTGCTCGGGCCACTTGCTCTGGTCGTTCTTGCCCGCGTACCAGCGTGAGGGGCGCAGCAGGCGTCCCCTGAACTTGCCGTGCCGCAGCGTGATGCCGTGGTCGTTCATGTGCATGGCGGGCACGTTGCCCTTGCCGTCCTTGCCGACGACGGTCTTCTGCCGCTTCCACGTCTTGCCGTGGTCTTTGCTGCGGTAGATGCGCAGAGGCGCAGGGGGGTGACGGTCCTCGATGAAGGCGATCACGTCGCCGCTGCGTTCGTCCACGGTCAGCCCGCCGCCCTGGAAGCCCTTGGCGATGGTGATGGTCTTGCCCCAGGTCTCGCCACCGTCTTCGCTGCGCCGGAGTCGCAGGCTCGACGTGCCCCAGGTCGCCAGCACCGTGCCATCGACGGCGACGACCACATTGGGGAATCGTTCTTTGACGAACACCTGTCCCATCTCGAGCCTGGGCTCGCCGAGGAAGGCCCCGATGCTGCCTTCCGGTTGAGCGCCCTTGGAGATCTCCTGCGCTGCGGGCGTCGTCGCTCCGGCGAGAGACACGGCGGTCATGGAGAGGGCGAGGAAGAGGGCGGCGATGGGGAGGGAGCGTTGGTGCCGACAGGGGCGCATGGTCTGGGTATGCATGTTGGCCTGACTCGGGGAGATGCTGGGAAGAGCCTACGTGCGGAACCCATCTCTAATCCCGCGGCCCGGCCGGCGTCAAGCAACGGGCTGATCAGCCATGCCGAACGTCGGCTGTACCCGGCCCGGGGCTGGGATTACCATGGGTCTCGTGCTCTACACGGTTACTCCGGATTGCGGGCGGTAGCGCCTCGATGGCGGCACCACGGACACTGGTACGGCACCTCCTGTACCCCCTGCATGAGCGTCTCCGGGGCCGGCGGACGCTGCGCTACTTCCGCTGGATGGGGCGGAACGACTGCATGACCGCGGCGGAGTTGGGGGAGGTCCACGACCGTCTCCTCGTCGAGCATCTGCGCCGGGCGGCTCGCCACGTTCCCTTCTATCGGGAGCGCGTCGATGCCGATGACATCCGGACGCCTGACGACCTGGCGCGCTTTCCTCTCCTGGACAAGCCCACCATCCGAGCGGCCGGAGACCAGCTCCGCTCGGAGGCCTGGCGAGGCCGCGCGTGGAGCATGGAGACGGGGGGCTCTTCCGGTGAGCCGCTCCGGTTCATCACGGACAACGAGCGGGAAGCGAGCGCGCAGGCCTGCAAGTTGCGTGCGCGTGCCTGGTGGGGTCTTCATCCCGGGCATCGCGAGACCGACCTGTGGGGTTCCCCCATCGAGACCGGACGTCAGGACATGGCGCGACGGATCGCCCAGGGAGTACTGGGTTTTCAACTGCTGTCCGCGTTCCGTTTGAACGAGGAGACCATGGGGGGGTTCCGGGCCCGGCTGGAAGGCGGTCGTGCGGATTTCGTCTACGGCTACCCGTCCGCCATGGCCACGTACGCGCGGTTCCTCGAGGCTCGCGGCGAAGACCTCGCTGATGTCCGCCTCAAGCTGGCCATCACCACGGCGGAGACCTTGCTGCCCCAGGACGAAGCGGTGATCCGTCGCGTCTTCGGGTGTCCGGTGGCCAATGAATACGGTTGCCGGGACGGTGCGTTGATTGCGCACGCGGGTCCCGACGGCCAGCTTCGCCTCATGCACGACGCGGTCCATGTGGAGGTCCTGGGCCCGGATCTCGAACCCGTTGCGCCGGGCGAGGAGGGGGAGGTCACCCTGACCAACTTCCATGCCCCCAGTTTCCCCCTGGTCCGTTACCGGATCGGAGACCTCATCACCTTGAACCCGGACGCGGACCTCTCCGACAACCCGCATCCGGTCGTCGCTGCGGTGAAGGGGAGGACCACCGATCTCCTGTTTCACCAGGACGGCAGCCGGGTCCACGCCCTGGCCGTGATCTATCCATTGCGGGAGACGCCCGGCGTGGATCGGTTCCGCTGCACCCAGACCTCGCGGTCCCACGTCCGCATCGAGGTGATCGCGGGAGCCGGGTTCGATGGGCAGTCGGCGCCGTCGTCGATCAGGGAAGGGGTGCGTCGTGCGCTCGGCGCCGACATGGACGTGGACGTCTCGTTGGTCGACGAGCTGGAACCGCTACCGAGCGGGAAGCACCGCTACGTCGTGTGCGACGTGGACGTGTGACGTGCATCGCCCCCCTGGGGCTGGTTGAGGCGGGCCCCAAAAAGGCAAATTGTCTTATGTCGGGCGAACTCGCCTTGACGCACCCCGGGGAAAGTCCGAAAGTCGGACCGAGAGGTACATGGCATGAAGAACATCTCGCTCAGCGTTCTTGTGGTTGCGGTGGCGGTCGGAGGCCTGGTCGGTGCTGTCACGAGCTACGTAATCGGACCAGCAGACTACGAATCGAAGCCCCCCGTGCAGACTCGTGTCGTCGCAGACACGGGCGCGTTTGCCAAGATCGAGGAATCGCTTCGTGCGTTGCAGAACGACAGCCGCGAGATGCTTGAGCGCATTGCGGCGCTCGAGCAGCGTCCCCTGCCGACCAGCAGCTTCTCGGCGAAGCCGGCGGTGACGAAGGAAGATCTGGCAGCGCTGACCAAGCAGCTCGAAGCTCGGATTGCGGAGCGCTCGACGCCTAAGGCGCTGCAGGATCAGGTGGCGGATACGCTCCATGCGGTTCGCAAGGAGGAGAGTGCCGCGCGGGCCCAAAAGAAGGCGGATGCGCGGCGCGCCGGCAGGGAGAAGCGCCTGGAGCGGATCAGTCAGGAGCTCAACCTCTCGACTCAGCAGACCGAAGATCTACGCCTCGAGTTCGAGGCCAGGGCGCTGCGTAATGCAGAGGTCAAGCGCGTCTGGGAGGAAACCCCGGAACTCATCGGTTCGGTGAAGACGGCTGCCCACCAGGCGCACCAGACAGCGCTCGGGCGCATCTTCACGCCCCAGCAGCTCGAGACCTACCAGGCCTCGCAGCTGGGCGGCGGCAAGGACTAGTTCCCTCAGCGCCGGGGCAGGGGGGGGGCGCGGCCCGTGGCTGCAGTTGGCAGAAATCTCCGATTCAGGCGCAACGGCTGCCGGGCGCTTATGCGGATCGATTCCTGAGCATCCGTCCCAGCAAGAACAGGTAAGTGAGCGAGAACACCCAGGCGAACGACACCGCTACTCGGATGTCCTCCCGGGGTGAGTCTGAATGGTCTTCCTGGAACAACAAGACGAGAAGGACCATGATCGAGACGAGCGAGAAGGTCCCGGCGATCAGCAGAATGAAGCCCGTGAACACGCGCCCGACCGGGTCACCTTCGCCGCGGTGCCGCTGCATCGCGACCAGGTGGTGGGGCACGAAGAAGATCACGGATCCGGTGAGCAGACCTCCCGCGAGCCGGGCGAGGTCCTCCTGGCCTTCGGTCGAGACCGCGGCGTAAGACAGCATCGCGATCGCCGTGACCCCGACCAGGAGGGCCACGCCGCGAAAGTAGTGAGTCGCGGCGTAGGTACCGATCCCGGGCTCACCCGAACCTTGCGAACGCCATCGCAGAATGATGTAGAGCATCGGGAATGCCAACATCGTGAAGTAAAGAACCATCACGAGTCCTACGGACCCGGCCATCGCGGCCTCGATCGAGCCTGGCATAGCTTTCCTCCCCTCAAGAGTGGGCGCAGGGTAGCACGGCGCGAGGCGCGGGCTATCCGTCTCGCGTGCCTCGTGTGATCCGCCGCACTATTGGGAGCCAGCGACGCGGCGCCCTTCCTTCTTCTGGTCCTTCGCAGGGATGCCGTCCGTGATCCATTTCGGCGCGGGCTCACTCTTCAGGTAGTGGCCGAACCACTCCAGGATGCGGCGGTGGTAGTCGACCTGGTTCGGCTTCTTGCGGAAGCCGTGCCGCTCGCCTTCGTAGACGAGCAGCACCATCTGCTTCCCCGCGCGGCGCGCGAAGTTGTAGAACTCGGTGCCCTGATCCCAATCCACCGTGCCGTCGTCGTCACCGAAGACCATGAGCATGGGGGTCTTCATCTCGTGCACCTTGTGGATGGGGGAGTTCCTGCGGTGTGCTTCCGGGTCCTCCCAGAACGGCACCTCCATGCGGCCTTGCCCGGTCTCCCAGTGGCTCACCTCCGGCATGCCCGACCTCCAGTGGATCTGGCCCATGAAGCTGACGAAGTCGGTCAGCGGCGCGCCGGCGACGGACGCCGCGAAGATGTCGATGCGTGTGGGCAGGTAGGCGGCCTGGTAGCCACCCCAGGAGTGCCCGATGAGCCCGACCCTCTTGGCGTCGACGAGCCCCTTGTCGACGATTGTCTTGACGGCGGGGCGTACGGCCTCGATGGCGCAAATGCCGGGTTCGCGAGGGCGATAGACGATGTCCGGCATGAGGACGAAGTAGCCCTGCTGGGTCCAGGCGGTGAAGTTGTAGTAGCTCCGTTCGTCGGGGGCCTGATACTTGTGGATCTGGGGCGCCAGGATCTCGTAGGTGTAGACGATCATCGGGTAGCGCCGGGCGGG
>JABSRK010000083.1 GCA_013213915.1 Planctomycetota bacterium | reverse complement strand
CGTCGGATCCGGCAGGG
Source organism: Planctomycetota bacterium (assembly GCA_013213915.1). Lineage (GTDB taxonomy): Bacteria > Planctomycetota. Next base: position 12,087 of record JABSRK010000083.1, on the reverse strand, counting down.
TGGGGCCCGACGCGACGAGGTGAGGATCGTCGTTCGGCACGTCGGAGACGACCACGGTGAAGATGCGCGCGGGCGCCGCGGCCAGCGCCAGGCGCCCACCCTTGGTCGCCGACAGGTGCTTGCGCACCGTGTTCATGTCGTCGATGGGCGCGCCGCAACTGACGAGAGCCGCGTGCACGGTCGCGAGATCCTCGAGGGACACGTCATCCCACAGCGAACGTTCCACCATGGCCGAGGCGCCGCCAGAAAGCAGGAAAACGACACGCGTCCCGGCGTCTGCATTGGACAGCAAGCTGAGGATCAGATCAGCCGCCTCCAGGCTGTCGGGCCCCGGAACCGGGTGGCAACCCGGAACGTGCGAGAAGCCGCCGGGCAGCCGCTCCGGGAGAGAACCGACACACACGCCGGCCCCAGCCCTGTCGTCGGGCGCCGCGCTCATCCAGGCGTCAAGGAGTGGCCCGGCCGCCTTCCCGGCGCTGATGACGACGAGCCGGGGAGCGGACGACGACGCGGCGTGGACCCTGGCCGCGACGGACGCGAGCCTGGAGCGCAACTCGGGTCCACGCACATCAATTGACCGCAGGACGCCCGTCAGCACCTCCTGCGCGATCTGAGCGAGTCCGGACACTCTCGAAGTGTAGAGGCTGGAGACCCCGCCGTCCGGTACCATCGCCGGCCCATGTCGGCCGACAGACGTTCATCGATGACCAAGTCCCGACGCTCGCTCACGTTTCTCGCGGGCTTTCTGAAGAACCCCCGTGAGGTCGGCTCGGTCGTCCCGAGCTCGCGGACGCTGGTCCGCCGGATCATGCGTCTGGGCGATGCGGGCGCGGCCCGCGTCATCGTGGAGTTGGGACCAGGGACCGGTGTCATCACCAAGCAGGTGCTCGCCGCGGCCGCGGACGACATCAAGGTCCTGGGGATCGAGATCAACCCGCTCTACCTGCGTACGCTGGCGCGCGACATCAACGACGCACGGCTCACCATCTATCGGGGCCCTGCCATCGAGATCAGCGAGGCGCTCGCCTCCATCGACGAGTCGTCAGCCGACCTGGTGGTGTCCGGGATCCCGTTCTCGACCATCCCCAAGCTCGAAGCAGAGAAGACGCTGGAGCGCGTTCGCGATGCGCTCGCACCGGGCGGTCGATTCGTTGCGTACCAGTTCCGTAGCGAGGTCCGGCGGCTGGCGGATCCGGTGTTCGGTCGCGGCGAGACCCATCAGGGCTTCTGGAACATCCCGCCCATGCGAATCTACGTCTGGAGCAAGCGCTAACCTCTGCCGCAAGTTCGGTTTATTCGGCCACCCTCTGGGTGGTATTCTTACTCGGTTCGCCGGACCCGCTCTACATGATGCGACTCGTCGCCACCCTCTCGCTCGCGGTCTGCGCACTGTCAGCGCAGTCGTTCAATGACGTCACGTTGACGTCCGGACTGTCCCTGCCCCCGCGGCCGTTCCTGTTCCTCGGGCAAGGATGGTGCATCGGGGACTTCGACCGCGACGGCGACCCGGACATCGTCTTTCCCGAGCAACCAACCCAGCCATTCAGGTACTTCCGCAACGACGGGGGGATGTCGTTCTCGGACCAGAGCGCGGTCGCCGGGCTCGGCATCGCAGCGCTCACCCGCCAGATCACCCCGGCCGACGTAGACAATGACGGGGACCTCGACATCTACGTGTGCAACAACGCCGTCCCCAATCAGCTGTTCATCAATGACGGCACGGGGTCGTTTACCGAAGAAGCCGCTGCCCGTGGCGTGGATTTCACATCGCAGACGTGGGCCGCCACGTTCGGCGACTACGACCGGGACGGCTGGGTCGATCTCTACCTCGGAGTCCGCACGAACCTGGTGAACACCTACACGCCGAACAGGCTGTACCGCAACCTGGGCGGCGGGTACTTCACGGACGTCACCACGGTCTCCGGCGTTGGTGAGCTGGGCCTCACCCTCGCCGCTATGTGGTTCGACTACAACCTGGACGGGTGGCCCGATATCTTCTGCGCGAACGACAAGGGCACCAGCCAGCCGCCGAATGCCGTCTACCGAAACGACGGCAACGGCACCTTCACCGAGGTCAGCGCAGCCATCAACGCGCAGCAGGGCGTCTGCGGCATGGGCATGGACTTCATCGACGCCTTCAATGACGGGGACCAGGACGTCTTCTGCACTGACGGCGGCAACGATCACGTCTTCATCGTCTGGAACCCGGTCACGCAACAATACGTCGAGCTGCAGAACCAGCTGGCAGTCGGGCAGGTCACCTCCATCGGGTGGGGGTGCCAGTTTCTGGACTACGACAACGACGGATGGCCCGACCTGCACGTGGTCCACGGCGACGGATCGAACCTGCTATGGCGCAATCCGGCCGCGCCGATCGCATCCTTGTCACCTTGGTCCAACGAGACCGCGGCCACCGGCACGGGGACCGCCTGGGCGCAATACTCCGCCGCCGTCGCCGACTTCGACCTCGACGGGCGCCTCGACATCCTCAACGCGTTGCTTATCAGCAACAGCGGGTCTGGCACGCCCCCGGGTGCCTTGGAACTGCTGCAGAACAACGGGGCCGCCGGCAACTGGCTACGGGTCCGGACGCAAGGCGTCGCGAGCAACAGCGACGGCCTCGGAGCCCGCGTACGCGTCACCACCGGCACCGTCACGCAGGAGCAGCAGGTGCGGTCCGGAATCGGATATATCACTGGCTCTTCGATGGAATTGCACTTCGGCCTCGGGACCGCAGCGCAGGCGGACAGCATCGAGGTCATCTGGCCGACGGGGCGCACACAGACCCTCGACGCCGTGGGGGCGAACCAGGCCATCGTCATCCGCGAGCCGTCCCTGTCCCTCAGCGCTGCCCCGGTTATCGGCACATCGTTGTCGATCGACCTGGATACCCAGGGTGACAGTGGGCTCGGGTACCTCATGGGACTCGCGTTGTCATCGACGCCGGGAATTGTGCTCGCGAGTGGTCGCACGGTTCCGCTCACCCTCGACGCCGTCGCTCAGCTCACCACGGCGCCGGGCAACAACGTCCTGCTCCAGCCCGCGGGGATCGTCTCCACATCGGGTTTCGCGAGCTCGACCCTGACGGTCCCAAACCTGGCGTCGATCGTCGGCTGGACTGTCTATAGCGCCGCCGTCACGCTCGACGTGGGCGCACCGGATGGCATCAAGACGATCATCCCGGGCCCCGCGTTTACCGTGCAGTGATCACTTCCCGATACCGGAAAGCCGGTTGGTGAGGTCCTTGATCGTGTTGCCCACACCACCCGGGATGTTGCCGAGCTGCTCGCCAAGCTCATCGAACATCGTCGCGCCTGCGTCCCTGAGCCCCGACAATTCGCCGAGGTGGCCCTTCAGTGCACCGTTGACCGCCGCGGGCAGCGCGCCGCTCACGCTCGCCCGGGTGAGGATCGCCTCGACGACGATCCCGGCCACGTCCGCGATGAGGACACCCTTGTCGCTGTCCGAACCCACGTCCTTCAATTCGATCCTGTCGATCGGGATCGTGACCTCCGTGAAGAGCTCCTTCAACGGGACGACCTTGACCACCACATCCTCGACGAGCAAGCGCCTGATGACGAATCGCTTGCCCTCCCCCGTGTCGTCACCGTCGCCCTGGTGCTTCCCCAGGTTCTTCATGATCTCGCCGTAGTTGGAGCCGCCCACTCCATGAACGAGGTTGACCCGGATCTCCTTGAGGGTCAGAGCCGGGATCTCGATCTTGTCGGACATCAACGACCACGCCGACACCTCGACCGACGCGTCTCCGAGCGTCAGGAACGACCTATCGTCGAAGCCCTTCGGGTTGGCAATGTCCAGGCCTTTCATCACGAAGCGGCCTGAGAGGAACCCCACGTCGCACTCCTCGACGGTCGTCTCGACGCCGAGAGCATCGGTACCGCCGGCTTCGATCGCCGCCCGCGCCAGGCTGTCCGCATAGAACATGCCGACCGCGAGCAAGGCGACGAACAGTAGAAGAACGAAAAAGAGGCGGCGAATCCACTTCATGACGGGCCATCCGGTTTGAGCCAACGGGAAGGGAATGCCGCCAGTGTAGGATCCAAGCGTCACTCGTTCCAGGAAGCCATGGTCAGAACGCAAGAACCCTCCGACGACGAGAAACTCGATCGCATCCTCGAGGACGCGGCCCAGCGCCACGGCCTGAAGCTCGTCACCACCGGTTGGTCCCGAAAGACGTACGACGTCTTCGACGAGGATCCCGAGTCCCGCCGGACGACCCTGCTGTTCCGCGTCGAGAGCTTCGCAACCACCAGCGGCGAGGTGACGCTCTTCAAGCAAACCGGCGAGGCCTGCGCGCGCGAGGTGGCCGAATCACTCGAACGGACGTTCGAGATCGAGGAAGCCATCCTCATCGACCGGCAGCCTGACTGACCAAGCGATTCGAGATGACCCTGACCCTGGTCATCCTGCCGATCGTCTCCGCCATGGCGGGCGATCTCCATCAACACGACCGAGCGCAGCTTCACTCCAGCCTCGACCTCGCAGTAGATTCTCGACGTACCAGGGGAGCGCTCGGCGCAGCGCCTCAGGCGCGGTGCGCCGTGTCAGGGCTGAATGCGGGGATGCAGATCGCGTAATACTCGTTCTCCTCGTCGAACGGGTTGCTGTAGCGCACCTGTTGACCCGGGTCCGCCCAGACGCACTGCCCAGCGGCAAGCTCGAGGGATTCGTCCCCGATCTCGAGGCGCATTCTCCCACGCAGCATGATGGTGAGTTCGCCGAACTCCGGGGTCTGAGCCGGCTCGGACCATCCCGCGGGCGCAACCATGTGTGCGAGGGAGAAGGTATCGGTGCCTGTGTTCACGCGACCGAACAACTCCTCGATGAGCTTGCCGCCTGGAACCGGAATGCGGGTCGCCTCCGTCACCATTCTGTAGCCGGACATCAACGCTCTCCCTGGGGATGCAGGATTGGGATCTGTGCCATGGGATATACTGGTAGGTCGGGGGTCGGGATCATGGAGGTATGCAACGAGGATGATCTGGGCTGCGGGTGGCATCTTGCTCTGGATTGGAGGCTGGTGGTTCACCGGCCGGCTGGTCGACGTCTATCAAAAGGCCATCTACCTCGCGGAAGCCAACCGCCGCCATCGAGGCCTCGGCCCGAGCGGCGACCAGCACCATCGTGGCATGTTGCTGTTCGTTCTCTTCGATCTCGGCTTGCTCATGCTGGGAATCCGATCGCTCGCGATCATGAAAGCCGGCAGCTACGAAGCCCTCGCCGACAGCTCGATCGCGACGAGCGCGACCGAGTGGTCTGTCCTGGCGTGCCTCTACCTGTTCCGCCAAGGCTCCAACATCCACGGCTTCTACCACGCCCGATGGCGGGCGCGGACGGGCATTTCACAGGTCAAACCCACGAATGCCGGGACTTTGAGGGGGGTTTGGCAGGAAACGTCCCCGGCGCTCCGTGTCCCGCTGCTCATGGCTCCGTTGATCGCCTGCGTGCCGTTAGCGACGGGGAGTTCCGCTTCCCTCCTCTTGTGGTTCCTCCTCCCTCAGAGCCTCCTCGCCATCGCCCTGGTCCTGCCGCTCCTCCGCCTCAGGCGCCGTGTTCACCAAAGCGAGGCTTGAGCCGAAACGGCTGCCGCTCTAACCTCGTGCGCGGTCCATGAGCAAACCCGTCCTATATCTCGACATCGTTGGGACTCTCCTCCTCGAGAAGGGAGGGGAGATGGCGATGGCGCCGTTCGCACAGGACTTCGTCGACGGCGTGCGAGACGCGTTCGAAATCCGATTCCTGTCGTCCTTGGAAGAGCACCACGCGATGCGGGTTGCAAAGCGGCTTGGAATGGACGCGGAATACGTCCCCTTCCGGCACGCGCTCGGCAAGGCGTCTTCCATCCGTTTCGATGAACCCTTCTACTGGGTCGATGACGACCCGAGTCCATCCGACCTGCTGCGCTTGTCAGACGAACGATGCTCGGACCGGCTGATTCCGGTGAACCGCCGCGAGGGCGTCACCGAGGCGACTCTCGCCAAGTTGCTCGCCACCTGGGCGGAGCATCGCGCGGAGCAGGGCGAGGGCTGACCGCCCCGGGCCATCGGCAGTCCGGAACGCCGTTACGAATTCACGTCGTCGCTACCGGCGATTCGCTGGCCGGAGTCGTCGTAGCGATAGACGCCGTGGCCGCTCTTTTTTCCCAGCCTCCCGGCTGCCACAAGTCGCTCCAGCATGGGGCTCGGTCGGTATGCCTCGTCACCCAGCGCTTCGTACAACGCACGCAGGTTGTTCAGGCGCGCGTCCAGGCCGACCAGGTCGACCATCTCGAATGGACCCATGGGGTGATTGAGGCCCAGCTTCAGCGCCTTGTCGATATCCGACGCCGACGCGACTCCGGCTTCCAACATGCGGAACGACTCATTGCCAATGAGCGCGTTGATGCGGGACGTGGTGAAGCCGGGCGACTCCGCGACCTTCACGGTCTCCTTCCCCATCTTCTGGGCGATCTCGAGCGTCGCCACATAGCTCGTGTTCGAGGAGTTCGGCCCCATGACCACCTCGATGAGCCTCATCACGGGGACGGGATTGAAGAAGTGGATGCCGATGAGCCGTCCCTTGTCGGAGAGCGCCGCCGCAATGGACGAGATCATCAGGGTTGAAGTGTTGGTCCCGAACACACAGTGCTCGGGAGTGGACTTCTCGCACCGCTTGAAGATCTCCCGCTTGAGCTCCAGCTTCTCCGGCACAGCCTCGATCACGTAGTCGGCCACCTTGACGGCGTCACCGAGGTCGGACGTCGTCGCCAGGCGATTCAACGCATCGGCCGCCTGCAGCCCGTCGAGCCGTCCCTTCTCGACCTGTCGATCGATGCGCTTCTTGATCTGGGCCTGCGCCTTGTCAAGGATGCCATCCTCGATGTCGTACAGCGTCGTATCGAAGCCAGCGACGATCGCGGTCTGGGCGATGCCCGCCCCCATGGTCCCCGAGCCGAGGACGGTGACGTTCTGAATGGTCATGTATTCGTTAAATCCGTCAATCGATGGGGAACAGCGTGAGCGCGTTCCCCCGCGTGATTCGATCCTTCGCCTCGTCCGACAGGGGCAGTTCCATGAAGGCGTCGAAGTTCGCACGGAGGCTCTTCACCCCCGGTGATGGCCAATCCGTGCCGAAGAGAGCCTTGCCGCTGATCTCCTCGAGACGAGGAAAGTAGTCCAGCAGCCTCGCCGGGGGAATCCCCGAGATGTCCATGTACACGTTCCTGTGACGCCGGATGAGGAAGAACGCCTCGTCCATCCACAGCGGACGCCCGCCGTGGGCGAGGATTATCTTCAACTCCGGGAAGTCCACGGCGACGTCGTCCAGTACCAACGCCCGGCCCAGGCGGCTGCGCGCACCCGGGAAGATGCTCGTACCCGTATGGAACATCACGGGCAGGCTGGCCTCCTGGCACGCCTCGTACACCACCGCCAGCTCCGGGCACGCGCCCGTGACGTAGGCGTCGGGCGAGAGCGCCTGGTGCGGCGGGTGGATCTTGAGCGCGTCCAGCCGCCACTCGTCGACGATGCGGCGCATCTCTTCGCCCACGTCGTCGCACGCCGGCGGGTGGATGCCCCCGAACGCGATGACCCGGCCCTGGGCTCCATCCCGATACCGCGCGGCCCACGGATTCACTTCGTGGGTGAAGCCCATGATGTGGGGAGCGACGTAGTTGATCAGCCCGACCCGCCCGATCTCCGCCTCGTCCAGCCAGCCGACGAGCGCTCCCGGATCGTTCATGAGACGCTCGATGAGCGGGAAATCCGCGCGATTCTTCCGGATCGTCTCGAGCGCGCCGGAGTTCATCATGTCCCAGGGCTGGATGTGGACGTGGACGTCCGTGGGGAGAGCGGAGAGGTCGGTCATCCGTCCGCACGCTCCTCCTTGGCCTTCTTCCGTTCGAGGAATCGGGTCATGCGCTCACGTTTGTCCTCGCTCTCGAAGGTGATTCCCTGCGAGATGCACTCCAGCATCATGTGGCGGCGGTCGACGCTGTTGGACGCCGCGTTGAGCGCGACCTTGGCCAGGCGTACAGCGAGGTCGGAGTTCTTGAGGATCGAACGCATGGTGCCGCGGGCCTCCTCGAGGAGGGCGTCAACCGCGACCACGCGATTGAGGAAACCGATGCGCGCGCACTCGTCCGCCTTCACGAGTCGCCCCGTGAAGATGAGCTCACGCGCCATCCCGGTGCCGACAACCCGTGTCAGCCGGTGAGGAGCGCCCGCACCAGGGATGATCCCCAGCTTGACCTCGGGCTGCCCCATCACGGTGTCGTCAGCGCCGATCCGGATGTCGCACGCAAGCGCCAGTTCGGACCCGCCACCGAGGCAGTACCCACGAATCGCGGCGATGGTCGGGCGCGGAAAGTCCTCCAGCTTCTGGAACAGCCCGGCGTTGATCGCCTTCAGGGCGTCCTCGACCTTGCGATCGACCAGCTCGGAGATGTCGGCCCCGGCGACGAACGCCCTGTCCCCCGCGCCGTGGAAGATCAGGCCACGAACGCCGTCTTCGGCAGCGAGTTCATCAAGCGCCGACGACAGATCGTTCACCATCCGCAAGTTCAGCGCATTCAGGACATCGGGCCGATTGAAGACGACCTCTGCCCAGCCTTCGTTCGTGGTCTGGATCTCTATGGTCTCGTAGCTCACATCACTCTCCGGGGACGAGGATCACCTTGCCGAACGCGGCGCGCTCCTCGAGCGCCCGATGCCCCGTGGCCGCTTCCGAAAGCGGCAGGACGCGATCGACAACCGGACGGATCTGCCCGCGGCAGGCGAGCCGCCAGACCTGCAGCATCTCCCCCATCCCGCCCATAGTCGAGCCGAGAATGGAAAGGCTCTTGAAGAAAATCAGGCGTAGGTCCGCTTCGAGCTTCGGACCCGACGTCGCTCCACATGTCACGATCGAGCCACCCCGCGCGAGGCTGCGCAGCGATCCCGCAAAGGTCGACTCGCCAACGTGGTCGATGACGACGTCCACACCCCGGCGATCGGTCACCTCCTTGACGCGCTTCACCCAGCCCTCCTGCGCGTAATTGATGAGGACCTCCGCGCCGAGCATCCGGGCACGCTCCAGCTTGTCGTCGGAAGACGACGTGGCGAAGACCCGCGCCCCGTACAGCCTGGCGATCTGGATCGCGTAGATCGACACACCCGATCCGGCGGCGTGGATGAGCACATCCATCCCCGGCCGCACGCAGGCGCGATCGGCGATCATGTGGTGCGCCGTCAGCGCGGCGAGTGGAATCGCAGCGGCGTCCTCGAAGGTCATGTCGTCGGGCATGGGCAACAGGTTCGCGGCGGGCACCGATACGTACTCGGCGCACGTCCCGTCCCGCGTCTCGCCAAAGATGCCGTACCTGTGGTCGAGGTGGTGGTCCCCCCCCAGGCTCTCCTCGGTCGCGACCGGGGTAAACCCGGGCGAGATGGCTACGCGATCGCCCTCCGCAACACCCGACACGAGATCTCCTACCTGCGCGATCTCGCCCGCTCCATCGCAACCGAGGATCATGGGCAAAGGGAACGAGTGCCCTTCCACACCCCTTCGGACCCAGACGTCCAGGTGGTTCATCCCCGCCGCACGGACCTTCACGAGAACCTCGTCGCCGCGGATCTTCGGAATCGGCCGCTCCCCGAGCTTCAGGACCTCGGGACCACCGTGCTCTTCGACATACAGCGCTCTCATGGTCGGCCATTGTAGAAACGCCCGGCCGCCTGGAAACCGGTCAAACCCACCGAATCGAGGCGTGTCGATTTGTGGGACTCGCCCAGTGCTCCAGCCAACGCGATGCTGGGGCCGCGAACGAGTGGCTCGTACGCGGGTGGGGCCACACGCGAGGACCACTGAGCGTTAGACTCCGTTCCACGATCAGCCGGCCCGTTTCCGGTTCAGTGAAGGAGATAAAACCCATGCGGACAGCGTTCGCGCTCATTCTGATGCTTGTCCTCGCGTTGGTCTCCGGCTGCGCCACGGCTCCGAACACCGCAGCGGGCAAGGAGGCGCTCGACGCTGAATGCCGTGACGCGCTCAACAGATTCGAACGCGTGAAGGGGCTCGGCGAGTTCTTCGCCACGTCATCCGCATACGCCGTGTTTCCGGGGGTCGGAAAGGGCGGGATCATCGTCGGCGGTGCTTACGGGAACGGCCAGTTCTACGAGGGCGGCGCCATGGTTGGTTACTGCGGTCTTTCGCAAGCCACCGTCGGCCTCCAGATCGGTGGCCAGAAGTACCGCGAACTGATCTTCTTCCGGGACGCCGACGCGGCGAGGGAGTTCAAGGAAGGCAGCTTCGAGTTCTCCGCGCAGGCCTCCGCCGTAGCCGTAGAAGCCGGAGCTTCGACAACGGCCGACTATCAGAACGGCGTCCTCGTGTTCACCATGTCAACGGCGGGCCTCATGTTGGAGGCCTCCGTCGGCGGGCAGAAATTCAACTACGTCCCTAAGTGAACGCCGCCTCGGCACACAACGGGTCACAGACGTCGGCTACTTGTGCGTTTCGCGGTGCCGACGGAGGACGTCGGCGCCGAAGTCGTTGGCGGGATCGCGCCATACCACGTGCACGTGATTCGCGCCGTTCTGAACGTTGTCGTACTCGATGATGAACGTCGACCCGACGATGCGGTAGTAGTGCCCCCGCCCCGGCTCAGCGCTGCCGGCCCAGCCAAAGCGCACCGCGTCGAGGCCTCCCGCGCGGCCGATGCGACCCATCGCCCGATCATAGGACGCGTCACGGAGCGCCCGAGCATGAACGCTGATGAGCTGACCGAGGAGCCGGCGCTGATGATCCTCGAGGCTCGCCCCCGCCACGCCGTGCGGTTCCGGCAGCGACGAGGCGTCGCGTCCCGGGGCCAGAATGATGTCGCGGGGAGCCTTGTCGGAGATCTTCGCTGTCTTGCGCTGGGAGTCCGTCAGCGATCGCAGCAATTTCCGGGCGAGATCCTCCTCCTCTGCGAGGACACGCAACCCCGCGTGGCGCCCGGAACGAACCTCCCCTGGATTCGCCCCGAAGAAAGCGGGCGCGAACGCGACCACGTTGTCACCGACAACGGTGAAGTTGAGCGAGAGGTGGTGGCCCTCGACGCGCCACGCCCACGGATTCTCCGACGACGGCTCGCCAAACACCATGAACCAGTAGAGCTCAGGGTCGCGATGTCGCGCGGGGCGATCCGGACGCGACTCCAGAGCGAACAACACCGCCTCGAGCTCCATGATGGCCTTCGCCTTGAGATAGCCGTGGGACGACAGCGCGCTGCGCAAAAGGGCGTGGGCGGCGCGACGCTGCTTGGAGTCCATCTCCTTTAGGCTGACTCCTTCGCGCTGGCGCGGGACGAAGTGCCAGTTCATTCGCTGCTTGTCGTCAAGGCCGCGGCACCCCTGCTTCCTCAGGGGCGCGGAGAGGCTGTCGATCCACGCCTTCGCGCACACGGTCATGGCCCCCGCTGACGACGGCTCCGACGAGGGGGCGATCACGGCGACGGACGCGACGATCGACGCCAGGACGACGGTGGGCAAGGGTCTCGCGAACATGGCGGTCACCCTACCACAGCGCCCATGCATCCCTGTTAGCCTGTGCAACTCACAGGAGCCCGCAACATGACCCGCATCCTCCCCTGCGCGATCGCCGTCCTCATCCTCGGCGCGTGCGAGCACAAGGAAACGAGCGAGAGCAATCCCATGCCCGCTTCCATCATCTCCGTCAGGAAGGCGCCGTACGGGGCGCTGCAGGACGGAACGCCGATCGACCAGTACACGATCATCAACAACGCCGGCGTGCGCGTGAGCATCATCACGTGGGGTGGCATTGTCACGAACATCGAGGCGCCCGACCGCTCAGGGAGGAGCGATCGCATCGTGCTCGGATTCGACTCGCTCGATCCGTATCTCGAGCGACATCCGTACTTCGGTTGCATCGCCGGCCGTTACTGCAACCGGATCGCGAATGGGAAGTTCGCGCTTGACGGCCAGGAGTACACGCTCGCGACGAACAACGGCCCACACCACCTTCACGGCGGCGAGAACGGCTTCGACCGGCAGGTGTGGAAGGCCGTGATCGTGCAAAAGAAGGGCGCCGCCGGCGTCGCGTTCAGCC
>JABSRK010000082.1 GCA_013213915.1 Planctomycetota bacterium | reverse complement strand
ACCGTTCACGTTGCCCCCGGGCAGCCTGAACGCCTTCATCGGCATGACGGCGGACGGTCAGGGCATCGCCTTCGGGCCGGGATTCGCGTTCCTGGGCGAATCCAATGTCGTCCGCGCGGCAGTGCTCCCCTAGTCAAACCGGAGCCCGCGCTTCGCGGGCTGTCGATTAGACTCTCTCGTAATGCGCGCCGTCCCCCTGATCCTGGCTGTGCTCGGCACGGCCTCCTTCGCCCAGCCGCCAGTCCCGACGTTCGGACAAAGGGACGGCGCATTCCACGAAGGACCGCACCAGCGAGCGACGCTGCTCGCGGGGACCGGCGACGTGGACTTCGACGTGACCACCAAGAACCGGCAGGCCCGCCTGCTCTTCAACCAGGGCATCGGCTTGGTCCATGGGTCCTGGTACTACGAAGCCGAGCGGTCGTTCCACCAGGTCCTCGCCACCGATCCGAAATGTGCGATGGCGTACTGGGGGCTGACGCTCGCCAACACGCCCAATCCCAGCCCGCAGATCTGGTTCGCGTGGGAGGCCTACCAGCGCCGTGCACAGGTCAGTCCCCGCGAGCGTCTCTACATCGAAGCGTGGGCGCGGTTCCTATCCGCCGAGACGGAACCGAAGACCGTGCTGGTCGATGCCGAGAGCGGACGCCGGCGCGCGATTCCGGTCCTCATCACCGCGGCCAGGCGCCAGCAACTGCACCAGGATCTCGGCGCGATTGCGGAGGCCTTTCCAGACGACGTGGAGGCGCGCGCGTTGCTGGTTCGCGCACGCCTCCTCGATCCGAATCGTTCCCAGCCCTCTGCTGACGACGATGAGCGCCGCCTCCTCGAGGAGATCTTCACGGCGATGCCCCTCCATCCAGCGAACCGATACGCGTCACAGCTGGGTGTCGATCCTGTCACAACGGGAACGAAGGCCGCGCTCTCCGCTCCGGGCATCGCGCGGATGTGGCACGTCGCCGGTAACGCGTACACCCGGGCCGGGCGCCACGGAGACGCCGCGGTCTGGCTGGACATCGCCGCGCGGGTCGATCACGCCCACATGAACCGGACGGGCGCGTTGACGTTCGAGGTCCCGAACTACGCGCGCACCGCCGAGTCGCTGTGCGACGCCCTGACCGACACCGGTCGCTTCGATGAAGCCATCGCGCTCGCGAAGCGCATGGTCCGGATGCCGCGCCACCCGCGGATGAAGGACGGAATCGTGGCGCGGGGTCAGCGCGCGCTGATCACGGCGCTGGCCTCGAGCGGACGATGGAAGACGTTCACCGACCTCGCCGACGGCCCCTACCTGGCTGGCAGCGAGGAAGCGGCTTCCCTCGTGGCTTTGCTCGCCGCCGGCCAGATCGATAACGCCAGGCAAGCCTTCGGTCGTCCGTTGCGGGCGGTCTCGGTCAATCCACGGCGGCCGACGCCGTCGAGTGACGTCCACGGCCCGGCGTCCTGGTCAACCCTGCCGGCGCCGCCTTTCGATCTGGCGCGCGGCAAGGGTGGCAAACTCGCCCTCACCGATTACGCAGGTCGCAACGTCCTCGTCGTGTTCTACCTCGGCGCCGCGTGCCTCCACTGCGTCGAGCAGATCCACGAGATCAAGCCCAAGACCCGCGCGTTCAAGCAGGCTGGCATCGAAATCGTCACCATCGGCACCGACACCGTCCCGGACGTCAAGGCGTTCATCCAACAGCTCGAGGAGACCGGCGATTCGCCCATGCCGTTCCCCCTGCTCTCCGACCCCAAGGGCGACACGTTCAAGGACTGGCGCTGCTGGGACGACTTCGAAGACGAGGCCTTGCACGGGACGTTCCTCATCGACGCCGAGGGTCGCATCCTCTGGCGCGACATCAGCGTCGAACCGTTCATGGAAACGGAGTTTCTGCTGCAGGAATGCAAGCGGCTGCTTGGCTTCGCGTCGCGGGCGAAAGACGGCTGAGAACGCCCCTACTTCCCCCGAACCACCGACTTCCAGAACGCGATGCCCCCCGCCTGAAGTCCTATATCGACCGAGGCCACCTTCTTGTTGGTGGCCATGTCGAAGACATCCACGGCGCCCTTCTCGGAACCGACGCCCTCGGAACTGACGAATCCGTAGCGACCGTCAGGAGTGATGAGGACTCCGTGGGTAACGCGGCGCGTGGACTTGAGCCTGGCTATCTCCTCGCCGGCATCGAGATCCCAGATGCCGACCTCTCCCGCGGTCTTGTAGCTGACGAGGAGTTTCTTGCCGTCCGGGCTGATCTCGAGATTGTAGGGCCCCTTGGCGGTCTTGAATCGGCGAACGACCCGCCACGTCTTCAGGTCTACCTCGGCGATCTGAGCGGCGCCGTTGAGCGCGCAGTAGACACGCTCTTGCTTCGGATGGGGGTGCACCCAAGTCGGCTTGACGTCTGAGTCGTGGCCTTCCGGCTGCTTCTCGTCGAGCTGCAGGCGGCGCTTCACGTCAAACGTCAGCGCGTCGATCTCGAACAGGTGCCCCGACATCATCGCGCACGAATAGTGGCGCAGGCCATCCGGCGAGACGCGTGATCCGTGAGGCATGGGGCCGGTCGTCGTGCGCGCGACCTCGACCATCTCTTCAGGATCGAGGATGGACACCGAGCTCGGAAGCATGCGGCCGTGCAGGTTGAAGTTGACGCAGTACAACAGGCCGGTCGCGGGCGAGATCTGCATGGTCGCGGGGAACATGCCAACCTCGCATTGACCCACGATCTTGTCGGTCGCCGTCTCGTACTTGTAGATGATCCCGAAAGGCTTCCCGTGAGCGATGGACAGATACCAGTGCTTCCCGTCCAGTCCCACCGCCAGTCCGTGAGGGCCTTCGATCTCGGTCGGCTGGTAACCCACCTGGATCACCTTGTCCACGACAGCGCGCGTCCCGTCGAACTTGATGCGATACACCTCGTCCGCCGACTCCGCGGCGACGTAGATGTAGTAGTCCTTGCCCGGCGCGCTCGTGACCGGGGTCGCGAGCGCCAGGGTGACGAGGAGGAGCTGCATCATCACTGGCGCGGGTTGGGGACGAGCTTCACGGCGTACAGGCCGCTGTTCCAGTCCGAGAAGAAGATGTGGCCCTTGTGGGGCTGGGGACCCCAAACCATGGGCGCGTTCTTGATGAAACCCTCGTGGTCAGGAGACAGGAACGTAGCGATCTCGCGACCCTGGTTGTACAGGTCCCCCATGAGATCGCCCGAGATGTCAACGACGCGCAGCCCGCCGTTGTAGTACGCGGCGTAGAGGATGTCGTCCTTTACCCACAAGTTGTGCGTCCCCGCCTCAGGGACCTGATAGCGCGCGACCTCCTTGGGGTTCTCCAGATCGGTGAAGTCGATGAAGTGCATCCACCCGCGCGCGTAGGTCGGCTTGTCCTTCACGCCCATACCAAACGGGAACATCTCGTCGCCGCCGATGACGTACCGCTTACCCGTCTCGCTGCTCTTGTAGGGGAACGCCGCGTGATTCGCACCGTTCGGATATGCGTGGCTCGAGATCTTCTTCGGGTTGGACGGCGAGCCGCCCTTGATCCCGTTGCCGACGTCCACCATGTGAATGCCGTATCGCCAGTTCGACGAATAGGCGATGCCGTCCTCGATCCAGACATCGTGGATCGACGCCCCTGGCTCGAACACCTGGTAGGAACCCACCTTCTTCGGGTTGCGCGGGTCCTCGATATTGAGGACGTCGTAGCGACGTCCGGCGCTGAGTGCGTACACGTGCTTGCCGTCGATGAACAGGTTGTGCACGCCGCCAGTGAGCTCGGTGGTGTACTCCGCCAGGATCTTGGGCTTGCTCGGATCCACCACGTCGAGGATGACGATGCCGTTCTTGCGATTGGACGCCCCCTCACGGCTGAGGATGCAGATCCGGCCGTCCTGGGACACCTTCACGTCGTTGACAGTGCGCGCGTCGACGTTGACCGTCGCGATGCGCTTCATGTCACCGGGGTTGGTCACATCCCAGAAGTGGGCATCGCCGTTGGCGCCCCAGGTCCCCGTGACGCAGTAATCGCGGCCGTCCACGCCCTCCCAGACCCAGAGGTCGGAAGTGTGGGTGTCGTCGACCCGACCCTGGCCCACGATCTTGAGCTTGCGCTCGATCTTGAAGCGCTTCTTCGCACGCACAGTGGTCCGCGCCGTCGCCGACCCGCAGGTTGCGATGATGGTGTAGAGACCGGGCGCCTCGGCGACGAAGCGTCCGTCCTGCTCGATCTGACCCGTTGCGGCCTGGCCCAGAGCGTCGTCAGGGCGGGCAAGGAACGAGAACTGAACCGGGACGCCGCCGACCTCCCGGCCCTTGGCGTCGCGCAAGCCGGCTGTGAACGTGACGACGTCGCCGGTGCGGACGTCGGAGGCGCTGGCGAGCAGGTCGATGGACGTGACCGGGTTCGCCACCACTTCGATCGTGTGCTCCGCAGAGAGGCCCTCCCCGGTGGCCTTGATCGTCACCTTGCCGGGCACATGGCCCGTGGCGAAGCCGAAGTCGTCGATGCTGAGCACTTCACGCGACGAAGAGGACATGGACGCGGTGAGGTCATTACGCTCTAGGCCGGCCGTGTCGAGAATCGTGGCCTTGGCCCGCACGGACGTGCCGGCGTACACCTTGTCGGGTGCATCCTTGAACGTGATGTTCGCCGGCTTGGGGAACGGCACCTTGACCTTCACGGTCGTCGAAGGCCCGCGCCGACGTGCGGTCGCGGTCCGCCCCCTCACCGTCACGAGTCGCACGACCACCGAGTGTTCGCCCGGCTTCCGCGCCGTCACCTCGCCCTCAGGGGTCACCGAGAGGGCACGTCGGGCGCGGGAGAAGAACATCACGCGCGCGCCTTCCACGGGACGACCGCCCACGTCCACGACCTCAGCGGTGAGCTTGGCCTTGGCTCCGACCGCGAGGACGAGCTCCGCGGGCTTCACCCGAATGACCATCTCCTCCTTCTGGAGCTCACCTTGGGCAGCGACCGGCGCCACGGCGAGGACAATGAGACTCAGGACGTAGCAAGTACGGATAGCCATGGAGGGACTCCTGGAAGTCATGGGGCGGGGATTCGCCAAGCAATCGAGAGTAGGACCCGCTCGCCCAGTCGTCAACTGATCGTGCAGCCCGGGCCCCTCAGCGAGCGACGCGGAAGAGAAGCTCTACGTCGGGATCGATGACCACGTCGTGCACCGCACCCAGGTCGAGGGACGTCTCACGGTCACCGATGACAAAGACCCTCTTGTGACTCCTGCCCCCTTCGTCCTTCCAGCCGAGCGGGAGGCGGAAGCGGTAAGGGTCACCACCCTGGGTCTGTGTCACGACGACGCCGCGGGGTCCCGTCTCGACTTTCAGGATCGGGCAGCCGACGCGATCGAGCCACTGATCGAAGAACCAACTCAGCTCCTCGCCCGCCGAGCGCTCGATGAGACGCACGAAGTCCGTCGTCAGGACTGACGTGCCCGACACTGCCATGAAGTAATCACGGATCGCCTTGAAGAAGCGCTGGTCACCAAGCTCGCCGCGCAGCATGTGGAGGATCCAGGCGCCCTTTGGATAGGTGTTCGCGTTGAGGGCCCGATCGGGATGGGCGAAGCCATCCCAGCGAACCGACTTCATGCGCCCGTCCGCCGACTTGCGCCATCGGTCGCGCAGGCCACGCATGCTGTCGGTGAGCTTGGGCCCCCCCGATTTCGCATGCAGCCACGGCCCGAAGTACGACGCGAATCCTTCGCTCAGCCACACCTCCCGCCACTCCGCATAACCCGCGCCGTCGCCGAACCACATGTGAACGAGCTCGTGCGCGAGCGTACCCACACCACCGCCGCGCCCGTCGAACAGGCGTTCAGAGAGCTGGACGTTGCCCGGCGCCTCGAACCCACCCCAGCGGGTCGGGCACTGGATCGTCGTGTACTTGCCGTAGGGATACGGGCCGAACGCCTCCTCCATCGCCTTGATCCACATGGCGTGATGGACGAGGGAGGGCTGCGCCTTGGCGACGTCCTGCTTGTAGACGAAATGGGGCAAGAGGCGGGCGTCGCCCTCCTCGGGTATGCGTGCGTACGGTCCGATGCAGATCGCGAACATGTACGCGGGCAGATCACTGCGGGTCTCGAAGCGAGCGTGGGATCCGTCCGTGGGGATGGTCTTGCCGCTGGCGATCACCGCGTTCCCCTCGGGATACCGCAAGGTCAAGTTGAAACGGGCACGTTCGCCAGGATGGTCCTCGCAGGGCAGCCAACCGCGGGCGCGGATCGAGTAGTGATCGGTGAACGCCAGCGGATCCCCGTAGCGGCTGTTCTTGAAGTAGAAGCCGTCCGGGGGGAGGCCCCGCAAGCGGGCGCGGAACTTGATCTCCTCCCCCGCTGCCACGGGCCGGGGCAGCGCAACGACCGCGCGGTCATCGTGCCAGCGAACCTCCAGTGGATTGCCCTCCAGGTCCTCGAACCCAACGGACCACCCATCCCCACGCCGTGCGTCGAGGAAGACACGGTCGATGGGGAGGTCCGCCGCGCGGACCGTGTAGGTGACCGACCCATGGACGTGCCTCGCCTTGGGATCCACCTCGAGATCGAGGTCGTAAGTCCGCATGTCCTGCGCGGGATAACCGGGGAACCGCGGGAGCTCCAGGTCGAAGTCCGCGACCACAGCCGGGTGATCCGAGTTCTTCAATGCGACCGGATCGGTGATCCACCGTGCCGCGGTGCTCTGCTTCGCCAGGTCAGGGGACGCAAGGACAAAGTCGATGCGCGGAAGCGGCAGCTCACCCGTCGCGTCGCGGTGCTTGGCGTACACATCGACGAGTCCCTTGTCGAAGGCGGCCTGCATCACTGCCGTCTGGAGCTTCCCGTCCTCCCCTGTCCACTTTTTATAGCGATCCCGCGCCGCGTCGCTGAAGCGTTCCACGTCCGCCTGCGAGATGTCGTTGAAGTCCCCGAGCATGATGACGCGTCGGCCCGCACCCCTGGCCTTTTCGTACAGCTCTAGGGCAACGCTGATCTCCCGCAGCCTCTTGTCGCCCTTGAACGGCCACAGGTGCACGACGATGAAGTCGATGCCACACGTGCGGCAGACCATCATCCCGTGGTGAAGTCCCGAGAGCCGACGTTCGACAACCCGGATCGGGCGCTTCGACGTCAGCGCCGTCGGATATCCCCCGACCTTGAGCATGACGCCGTAGGGATGTCCCCAGCCTGCTGCATCCGCACGCAGCTTGGATTCGTCGTAGCCGTTCATCTCCTGCAACGCCACGACGTCGGGCTCTTGCGCGGCGAGCCAGGCGACGACGTTCGCCTTGCGCTCCACGCCTTTCAGGTACGGGTTGCCGACGCGGTGATTGCCGAACCCGACGAGGACGTTGTAGCTGACGACCCGGAATCGATGCGGCTTCTGACCAGGCGTCAAGGCGGCCAGGAGCGCAATACAGACAGCGATGGTGGACGTGCGTTTGAACATGGCTCGAAGATGCTAACCCACGGAGCCGTACATCGGCCTTCCGAGTCAGACTCAGCGAGGGTGCGACTTGAGGTAGTCGCGGATCCCCTCCGCAATCAGGCGCTGCCCTACGTGGTTGGGATGCTGATCCGTGGGATGAACCCACAGCGTGTACTCATCGAGGCCGCGAAACCGATCCAGCAAGTCGAGGTGCTCGATTTCCTTGGCATCGCACAGCTCGGCCACGGCGTCGTGTATCCGCTGGTACGGATAGTCTTCGAGCCGTGACAGCATGGGAAAAATAGCGACGATGAGCCGGATTCCCTTCCCATCGAGGTCCTCGCGGATGCTCAGCACCGCTCCCGTGACCGCCCTCTGCTGAGCTTCGTCGACGTACTGCTCGATGTCCACCGGCGCCCGCTCGGCATGGCGCTGGGCCACCGCGGTCTGCACCCACTTCAGGAACGCGGACGCGCCTCCGAGCCACGGGTCCACCTCGACCTTGTCGTACCAGAGCATGGGAATCGGAGGATCGCCAAGGTCGTTCAAGCACAGTCCGATCACCACGACATCGGGATCGAGCGCGAGACCGTGCTGCCCGATCCAGCCGACGTAGCCGGGTGGATAGTGGGAGCCGGCGGCAAACCCGGCGTTGATGACCTCGACCGAGCCGCCGCGCACGTCCGCGAGCATGCCTTCGAGTTGTTGCGGCCAGGTGTCCTCACCTTGCACGCCGAGCCCGAATGTGAACGAGTCCCCCACGGCCAGCACCCGGTATTCGCCGTCGGGCTTGCTTGCGGGAAACTCCTCGTCACGAAACCCGAGGGAGTTGATCCGGACGGTCACGCACCCGTCGTCGTCGAAGTAGTCCCAGCTCGGGCGGTCGTACCAGAGCCGGAACTCGGAGCCGGCCAGCAATCGTCCTCGCGGTACGTCCATCCGTGACTCGGCGAGAGCTTTGCGAACAAACTGGAGGATCTCGCCGGTCGGTACGCGGCGCTGATCGGATGTCCGGATGTGAGACGGCACATACGGGTCGGGAAGGAAGATCCGGGAGAGCACCTCGAGAGAACTGACCAGCACACACAGGGCGAGCAGGAGGCGCAGGGCGGTCTTTCGCCAGGAGCCGCTCTTGGGCTTGTCGGTCACGGAAGGCGCCCGTGGTCCACCTTCATTGCGGCTTTGCGAGCAGCGCGACCATCGCCCGCCCGAACGCGTCACCCATCAGATAGAACGTGCGGCCGCTACCGTAGTAGTGATACGGGCGGTCGGACGCCTTCGACTCCCACTTCGCCTTGAGCGGCTCGAAGTCCGCCCACGCAGCCTTCTTCGTCTCCGGGTCCTTCGCCTTCCTCGCCTTCCCCTGACACTTCCGCCAGACCTCGAACATCTCCGGAAGCTCGGGATCGATGAACACCCCCGTCTTCACGTAGCGAACGGTTCCCTTGAACTCGGGGAGCTTGGCGACTGCCTCTTGCTGCTTGCGAAACGTGAGCGGCTTCTTCTTGGTCGGGTTGGGCCCGGCCTGTCCCAGCTCGCCGATGACCACGGGCAGCTCCGGACGCTCCAGGTCCTTGCGTACGTCCCTGATGAACTGCGCGAGCTGCTCGGTGTACCGGGGATTGCCCTTGCCTACCGCGTCGTTCCAGCCCTGGAACCAGACCAGACCCGCGACCTCGTACTCGCCGCGATGCGCGGGGAAGTACGCCTTCAGGTTGGAGAGGACGTCCCGGGTCTCTTCCATCATGCGGGTGTAGTGCGATCCCGGCCCACCAGCGCCGGGTGAGAGGAAGTTCTCCTTCAGGCTGGCGCCGCCCCACGCGCACTTGATGATGAGTACGCGCTCTTTCAGTGCGTCACCGACCACGTGGCCAAAGCCGAGCTCCGGGCCGATCTTGTTCTTGTTGCTCCCGTAACCGACGGTCAGGCCGGTGTTCATCCGGGGACCCTTGTTGCGTTGGTAGGAGATCCAGACGTCCTTGCGCTCGCCCCACTTGTCACCCTCCTTGAGGTGGGCGAAAGAAGCTCGGGTCTCGGAATCGGCAATCAGGGTGTCGAGGTGTTTGATCGCACCCTTTCCTTCCATGTTGGACTGTCCGGCGAGGATGAAGACCTTGAGGGGCCTTTGCGCCGGCGTCGCGGTGGCGAGCAGGGCGAAAACAGCGAGAACGACAGGTCGAGTGCGACGCATACGAGTCTCCTTGGCTTCCTGTATCCTAATCGGCTCGACTCGTGTCATCGCCCTGTCCAAAGGAGCAAGCCGTGAACCTCGTTCGAAAGCCCTCCCTTCTGATCTGCCTGGCCCTGCTCTTGATCTCCGTTCCCACGGTCGCCCAGGAAGCCGTCAAGGCGAACTATGATCAAGCCAAGAAATTTTCGACCTCATTTCTCCGCCAGTTCACTTATGGCAGCGCCGTCAGCCCTCAGTGGATCGGGAAGACTGATCTCTTCTGGTACAGCTTCAAGACGAGCGACGGAACCCACTACTGGCTGGTCGACCCGAACAGAAAGAGCAAGGTGGAGTTGTTCGATCGCGAGAGCCTCGCCGCCCAACTCACCGAGGCCTGCCGTAAGGCTCGCGACGCCGGTGACCTCAAGATCGCCTCGCTAAAGCTCGACGACACCGGCGAGAAGATGACCTTCACCGCCGACGAGTTCGAGTTCGAGTACGAACGTTCCACGGGCAAGCTCACCAAGAAGGACAAGAAGAAGAAGGCGGCGGCGGCTCCCTCGCGATCGCGACGTAGCCGGAGCAGCGACGACGAGAAGAAGGAGACCGAGGAAGACCTCACCAAACGACGGGACAAGGTCTTCGACGACAACCTGAAGAAGTACTACAAGAAGAAGAAGAACGGTGGCAAAGAGGAGGAGGAGGTCGTCCAGACCCGTTCGGGGCGTGGCCGTTCTCGCGGCAGCTCCAGCTCGCCGTTCTCGCCAGACATGAAGCTCTACACCTACGCCAAGGGCCACAACATCTACGTCATCGAGCGCAGCGGCGACCTGCCGCCCGAGCCGAAAGACGAAGAAGAAAAACCCGAGACCGCCAAAGGCCGTGGCGAGAGCGTCGAGAAGGTGAAGGACAAGGAAAACGGCAAGGAAAACGGGGCTGAGAAGGACGAGAAGAAGGGCGACAAGCCAAAGAAGAAGCGCGCACCGTTCCCCTTCCCCACCAAGAAGGGCCAGCAACTGTCCAAGAACGGCGAGAAGGACTACAGCTTCGGAGGAGGAGGCGAAGAGGACGCCCTGAGCGAGGCCAAGAGCGTCAACTGGGCACCGGACGGCAGCGCGTTCCACGTGACCCGTAGCGACTCACGCGGCGTGGCCGAACTCTGGCTCGTGGATTCGCTCGGGAAACCGCGCCCCAAGCTGAAGAAGTACAAGTACCCCATGCCTGGCGAGGAAAAAATCCGTCGCAGCGAACTGTTCGTCTACCACCACGGCAAGAAGACGTTCATCCACATCAAGCCGAAGTGGAAGGACGAGTGGTACAGCGACGTG
This sequence comes from Planctomycetota bacterium, assembly GCA_013213915.1. GTDB lineage: Bacteria > Planctomycetota. The sequence continues at coordinate 1,277 of JABSRK010000082.1, read as the reverse complement.
AAGTGGCTGAAGAACGGCGAACTGCGCATGATTCGCCGCGACCGGCTCCGTCGCAACTTGGAATACGGTGTCCTCAACCCCGAAACGGGCGACTTCAAGGTGCTCATCTCCGAGGGGTTCGAGAACGCGAACCAGACTACCCAGAGCGTCAAGTACTTGGAGGACCGCAAGGAGCTGGTCTGGTGGTCCGAACGCACCGGCTGGGGTCACTACTACCTCTACGGCATGGACGGCAAGCTCAAGAACGTCATCACGAAAGGACGCTTCCGCGCCAGCAGCATCATCGACGTGGACGAAGAAAAGGGCCTGCTCTGGTTCCGCGCCAACGGCCGGGAGAGCGGCGAGAACATCTACTACGAACATCTGTACCGCGTGCGCCTCGACGGAGGTGGGCTCAAGTTGCTCGATCCGGGCAACGGGACGCACCGCTCGAGCATGTCCAAGTCAAGACGCTTCGTGGTCGACACGTGGTCCCGTGTGGACCAGGCGAACCAGTCGGTCCTCCGCGACAGCGAGGGCCGGCGCGTCATGCCCCTGGACAACGCCGACGTCTCGCGCATCGAGGAGTTGGGCTGGAAGCCGCCGACGCCTTTCAAGGTCAAGGCCGCGGACGGGATCACCGATCTGTACGGCAACATGTGGAAGCCGTTCGACTTCGACCCGAACAAGAAGTACCCGCTGATCGTGCACGTCTACCCGGGACCCCAGATGGAGAACGTGACCCACACGTTCTCGGCCACGGGCAGCCGCCAGGAGCTCGCCCAGATCGGGTTCATCGTCATTCAGGTCGGGCACCGGGGCGGAACGCCGAAGCGCTCGAAAGCGTACGGCGCGTACGGGTACTTCAACCTGCGCGACTACGGTCTGGTGGACAAGAAGGCCGCCATCGAACAACTCGCGGCTCGCCACTCGTTCATCAACATCGATCGCATCGGCATCTACGGCCACTCCGGCGGCGGCTTCATGACCGCGGCCGCCCTGCTGCAGAAGCCCTACAACGACTTTTTCACGGTCGGCGTCTCCACGGCCGGAAACCACGACAACAACGTTTACAACAACTCGTGGTCCGAGCGGTACCACGGCCTCAAGGAAGTCGAGGTCAAAGAAGACAAGAAGAAGGACGGCGACAAGAAGGACGGCGACAAGAAGGTCGACGGCAAGAAGGTCGACGGCAAGAAGGTCGACGGCAAGAAGGTCGACGGCAAGAAGGACGGCGACAAGAAGGTCGACGGCAAGAAGGTCGACGGCAAGAAGGACGGCGACAAGAAGGACGACGA
>JABSRK010000081.1 GCA_013213915.1 Planctomycetota bacterium | reverse complement strand
GGGAGCCAAGCGGTCGCGAATGACCGTACGATACGGGCCATGGACGCTGCGGCAGAGGCACTGGTCGCCCTGGGGCGCCGGATCCGGGACAAGATCCGGGCCGGGATGCAGGGTGATGACGGGCGGCTCGCGGCGCTGGCAGGGCAGGGCGTCGGAGACCTGCAATACGCCCTCGACGTGCTCGTCGAGGAGGACCTGGTCGTTGCTGCCCGCGAGTTGTTCGAGGGACAGGGCCCCCTGCGGCTCCTATCCGAGGGATTGTCGGCGGAGGGTGAGACGGTGTTCGCGGGTGAGGGGGGGCGCCTGCTCGTCGTCGATCCCATCGACGGCACCCGTGGGCTCATGCACGACAAGCGCAGCGGGTTTTTTCTCGCTGCGTTGGTGCCCGACGGTCCCGCGCCGCGTCTGTGCGCGGTGACCCACGCTTGCCTGCTCGAGCTTCCGTGCACCCGCTCGCACCTGTCCGACGTCATGGTCGTGTCTCCGGACGCCGGGCTCGAAGCGTGGACGGAAGACCTGGCGAGCGGGGGGCGGACCCCGTTGGCCACACGGCCCAGCGACGCAACGGAGCTCGCGCACGGGTTTGCCACGGTGGCGCGATTCTTCGGCGGCGCAGGCGCCCAACTGGGCGCGTTCCAGGACGCTCTCCTCGAGGAGTTGATGCCCGACGACCCGGACGCGTGGATGGGCATCTTCGAGGATCAGTACATCTGCAACGGTGGGCAGATGCATGCGCTGATCACGGGACGGGACCGGTTCGTCGCCGATCTGCGGCCGTTGTTTCGCCGCACCGACGGGGGTCCGCTGATGTGCTCCCATCCCTACGATGTTCTCGCCCTGCCCATTGCCGAGGCGGCGGGGGTGGTCATCACCGATCCGCACGGCGAGGTGCTCGATGTCCCCCTCGACCTCCACACCGACGTGGCGTGGATCGGCTATGCCTCCCGCGCCTTGCAGGCGAGCGTGGAGCCCGCCGTCAGGGCAGCCCTGGCCAGGGTAGGATTGGCGGATCCCCGCTGAACTTCCCCCCAACGGGAACACCTGACAAGATCGACACATTGGACGCCCATGGCTCTGCTCACGCGGATGGCGCGGCTGCCATCACGTTGACCAGTTCTCCCAGACCGTCGATTGCGATGATCACCTTGTCGAAGGGCTGTAGGCAGAAATCGTCGGGAGGGACGATCCCCGTCCCGGTCATGAGCAGACACCCGGTGGGGAAGGAGTTGTGGCGGCAGAGCCACCGAACCAGCTCGTCCGGCGTGCGCTTCATGCGCGAGATGGGCGCCTCGCCGACGAATACGTCCGCGTCGTTACGGCGGATGGTCATGTGGATGGCGGTGTCTTCGGGAAGCGGCTCGTCGCGCATGACGAGCGCCGGTCCCACGGAGGCGCATGCATCGAACACCTTCGCCTGCGGCAGATACAGCGGGTTCTCGCCTTCGATGTCGCGGCACGACAGGTCGTTGCCGATGGTGTAACCGAAGATCCGCCCATCGTTCGAAACAGCGACCGTCAGCTCAGGCTCGGGGACGATCCACCTGGAGTCGGACCGCAGAAGCATGGGTCGCCCGGTCCCGACGACCCGGTGCGGGGTCGCTTTGAGGAACAGCTCGGGCCGCTCGGCGTCGTAGACCTTGTCGTAGAAATCCGAGCCGCCGCTGGCTTCGGATTCTTCCATGCGCGCGGCGCGTGAGCGGGACCACGTGACTCCTGCCGCCCAGATCTCCTGTGACACGATGGGGGCCAGCGGCTCCAGCGTATGGTCGAACGGCTCGGCCCCATCGAGGGCCGCCAGGATCGTCGTCCGTGACGTGGAGGATCGGAACAGCGCGTCCCACTCGAGCGTCGTCAGGAGGAACCGCCCTCCGTCGTCCACATCGACGACGATCCCGTGGCGGGTGCGGTGAACGCGCATGTCAGGAATCGTGGCGTGCCGTGATGACCGACCGGATGCCTCCGCGTCCGGTCCACTGCGTCTCGATCTCCATCCACCGTGGTGCACACGCAGCCACGAGATGGTTGAGCATCTCGTTGGTCACGTCCTCGTAGTAGATCCCGCGGTTGCGGAACGACTGGTAGTAGAGCTTCAGGCTCTTGAGCTCAATGCAGCGCCCATCGGCCACGTAGCGCAGCACGACGATGGCGTAGTCGGGGTGGCCGGTCATGGGGCACACCGACGTGAACTCGTCGGCGACGTGCTCGATGATGTAGTCGCGGTCGGGATGCGGGTTGTCGAAGACTTCGATGCCTGGAGCGTCGCTCATGCGAGCACTATAGGTGCTTCGTCCGGGCTCGGGGAGAGGCCGAGGGCGCCGACCTGGTGCATCATGTCCTGGCGAGCGTGGGGCAGGGCGTCGAGGATCTGGCCTGCCTGGAATCCCAGCCGGGCGAGCAGGGCGTCGCCCGGGTCGCGACCGAGGGCGGCCCCGGGGTCGTCGAGGTGATGGACGACCAGGTCCGCGAGCAGGACGAGGTCGATCAGGCGATTCACGTGGTCCGACAGCGGGGCCCTGTGCTCGTCCGAAAAATGATGTGCGCCGATGACCGTGGCGACGTCCGGAGGGAAACCCCAGAGGTTCGCCAGCAGGCGGCCGGCGAGGGCATGGGAGGCTCCGAACCGTTCGTTTTCCCAAGCGGCGAGCTCGGTGACGGGGCAGAGCCGCTCTCGTGGTTCCGACTCCTGGGAACTCTCGTACAAGTCGAAGAGCACAAGTCGACCGACGTCGTGCAGCAGGCCGTGGGTGTAGGCCAGCTCGGGGGGGAGACCGGCCCATCCGGCCTCCGTTGCGAGGCGTCGGCACACCGCGGCGGAGAAGGCTGCGTCGATCCAGATCGTGTTCAGGCCCGGACGCTTGGGGTCGAACGACCGACGAAGGTGTTCGGTCGAGAGTGTCGCGACGACCATTCGGATGCCGACTCGCAGGACCGCTTCGTCGAGGTTCTCGACCCGCGCCTGTCCGGTGTAGAGGGCCGAGTTTGCGATGCGGATGACCTGCCCTGAGAGAGCCGGGTCTGCGCGGATGATGGCGGCTGCCTGCTCGAAGTACGCAGGGTCAGCCTGGCTCAACGACATGAGCCGACTCACGCCCAACGGGAACGGCGGCAGCGCGCGTACCGTTGAGACCAGGCTGCCTATCTGACTGCGACGCACGGTTTTCCCCGTTCGGTTCTTTCGGCATCGGGGAGCGCCGAGCCGCAGCCCTCCCTGCCGGAATGAGCGCGGGGACAGACCTTTACGGCACGTGGAGGAGCAGCGACCGTCAGCTCTCGGTCTCCAGGTGAGAACTGACGGCCCGTCCGGCGGTTCATGCCGGGTCTCGCCGCGGACGCGGCCTAGTGGATGAAAAGCATCTCCCGGTACTTGGGGAGAGGCCAGAGATCGTCGTCCACCATGGTCTCGAGTGCGTCGCAGGCGACCCGCGTCTTTTCCATGGCTGGCAGGACCTTGTCTCTCATGGCTTCGGCGTGGGCGACGAGGTCGTCGCCGTGGCCATTTTCGGCCGTGACGGTGGCGAGCTCGTCGGTCGCCTTGATGAGGTCGTTGATGGTGGTGGCGATCCGGGTGAGGCACTCCTCTTGCGGGCCCAGGTTCAGGGAGCCGTCAGCTGCGTGCGCGGCCGAAACGGATCGGGCGGTGCGCTCCTGCTGGCGCATGGCGACCGGGAGGATGCTCGTCGTCGCGAGGGAAAGGCACGATTGCGCCTCGATGGCGATCGCCGTCGCGTAGTTCTCGTAGGCGATGTTGGCGCGCGCCTCGAGCTCGCGTCGACTGTAGACGCCCGCATCCTCGAACAGCTTGACGTTGGTATCGGTCGCGAAGTGGCCGAGCGCCGTGACGGTTTCACGGTAGTTCGGCAATCCGCGGGACTCGGCTTCCTCGTACCACTCATCCGCATAGTTGTTGCCGTTGAAGACGACCCGGTAGTGCTCCTTCAGGCTCTTCGTGATCACGGTCTGCATGGCCTCCTCTCCGCCACCGCCGTTCTCGATTTCCGTCGCCAGGTAGTTGAGGGACTCGGCGACGATGGTGTTGAGGACGATGTTGGGTGTGGCGACCGACTGGCTCGACCCGACAGCGCGGAATTCGAACTTGTTGCCGGTGAACGCAAACGGTGAGGTGCGGTTGCGGTCCGTGGTGTCGCGTGGGAGCGGGGGCAGGGACGTGACGCCGAGCTGCATCTTCTCCTTCGCGTGGCTCTGGGGGGCGGCGCCGCCCATCATCGCCCGGCAGACGCCGTCGAGCTCTTCGCCGACGTAGATCGAGATGATCGCTGGTGGGGCCTCGTTAGCCCCGAGGCGGTGGTCGTTGCCCGCGCTGGCGATGGAGATGCGCAGCAGGTCCGCGTGCAGGTCAACCGCGCGGATGACCGCGGTGAGGAAGACGAGAAAGCGGCCATTCTCTGCTGGTGTGTCGCCCGGTTCGAGCAGGTTCTCGCCCGCGTCGGTCGCCATCGACCAGTTGTTGTGCTTGCCAGAACCGTTGACGCCGGCGAACGGCTTCTCATGCAGCAGGCAGACGAGCCCATGGCGGGTCGCGACCTTTCGCATCACGTCCATGGTGAGCATGTTGTGGTCGGTCGCCACGGTGGCGCGCTCGAAGATGTGCGCGACCTCGAACTGGCTGGGCGCGACCTCGTTGTGGCGCGTCTTGATCGGCACGCCCAACTTCCACAGCTCATGCTCGGAGTCCTCCATGAAGTCGAGGATGCGTGGGCTGATGGTGCCGAAGTAGTGGTCGTCGAGTTCCTGGCCCTTGGGCGGACGCGCGCCGACGAGGGTGCGGCCGGTCGCGACGAGGTCGGGCCGGTTGACGAAGAAGTTACGGTCGACGAGGAAGTACTCCTGCTCGGACCCGAGGGTCGGCCACACATGTTCCGCACGATCGTCACCGAGGATGCGGAGCACGCGTATCGCCGCGTTCTCGAGGGCCTCGTTGCTGCGCAGCAGCGGGGTCTTCTGGTCGAGCGCTTCGCCTGTCCATGAGCAGAAGGCGGTCGGGATGCACAGCGTGGCGCCGTACGTGCCCTCGCGGACGAACGCTGGCGACGTCGGGTCCCAGTTGGTGTAGCCGCGCGCCTCGAACGTCTGGCGGATGCCGCCGCTCGGGAACGACGACGCGTCCGGCTCTCCCTTGATCAACTCCTTGCCGGAGAACTCGAGCAGGAGCCGATCACCGGAGAAGCTCAGGAACGAGTCGTGCTTCTCGGCCGTGAGCCCGGTCATGGGCTGGAACCAGTGCGTGTAGTGGGTTGCGCCTTGCTCGACCGCCCACTCCTTCATCGCGTTCGCGACCAGGTCGGCGACTCGAGGATCGAGCTCCGCGCCAGTCTCCACCGAATCGCTCAGCGCTTCGTAACACGAGGCGGGCAGGCGCTTTCGCATGGCGCGGTCGCCGAAGACCCTGGACCCGTACAGGTCGGTCAGGGACACATTCTGGTGCTCAGGTAGATCTGGACGGTGGTCGACGATCGACGCCAGACACTGCCTACGATTGCTGGACATCTCTGGAACTCCCAAACGGATTTGGCCTGCCACTCGTGCATCAGGCAGGCCTTGACGCGCCCCCGGAAGCCCCCCCAGGCCCCGAGGACGCGGTCACTATACGAGACCGGGGGCTCAAGACGAGGGGGGTTCTCCCGGTCGCTGTGGAGAGATTCGGGCCGATCGCTGATTGGATCGCGGCGCGGCGGTCCGGGACCGGCAACGGTCTTGTTGATGACGGTGGGGGGCGTTTCACAATATCCTTTGGGCATGCGTGTGGTGGTGACGGGAGCGGCCGGTTTCCTCGGCGAGAACCTGGTGCGGGTGTTGCTGGAAGAGCCAGGCCATACCGTCAGCGGACTGGTGCGCCCTGGGGGGGCGAGCCCGGCCGTCGAGGTGCCGTGCTCCGAGGTCGATCTCGCGGCTGGCGCTCTCCCGGGGGGCGTCTTCGCCGGGATCGATCTCGTCATCCACCTCGCGGGGCTGTACTCGGCGCGAGCGACTGACCTGGGCGCGATGCGCTTGACCAACGTTGCCGGGACGCGCGCGGTCCTCGATGCGGCCGTTCGGGATGGTGTCTCGCGGGTCGTCCATTGCAGCACGATGGGCACCTGTGTATCCATCGAGCAGGCTGGCCCTGCGACGGAGGATGACCGGATCGACCCGGCTGCCGCGAGCCCCTATCACGTGACCAAGCTCGAAGGTGAGGAACTCGCCCTGGCTGAAGACCGGATCGAGGTCGTGGTCGTGAATCCGGCTGCCCCCGTGGGCCGATTCGACCGCAAGCCGACGGTCACCGGGCAACGCATCCGGGACATCGCCGAGGGCCGCTGGCCGCGGCTCCTGGCGGGCCCGGTCAACCACGTCTCGGCGACGGCGTGCGTTCGCGGGATGCTCCTGGCGGGGAAGAAGGGGCGACCCGGCGAGCGCTACCTGCTCGGCGGAGAAGACGTCCCACCGGAAGAGCTGCTCGCCCGCGTGGCCGCCGCGGCCGGACGATCGATTCCACGACGACCGTTCCTGTGGCGCTTGCGTGGAAAGGGCCGGCCCTCAGCCGGGTCTTTGAGCATCGACGACAGCAAGGCGCGGCGCGAGCTCGGCTACGACCCCGGGAACCTGGAGGCGGCCTTCCGGGATGCGGTGTCGTGGTTCCAGGGGGTCTGACGGCCAGCGCTCCCTATCGGAGCTTCTCGAATTCGTCTCCCGGTGTCCATGTGGGCGGGTCGTCGTCGGCCACGGTTCGCAGGAGGCACTCGAGCAACAACCGTGTGTCGAGGGCCCCTCCTTCGAGGTTCCAGCGCGCGTCGTACTCATCCGACGGCTGGTGATAGCGCGTGCCGGTGTACGAGAGCTTGATGCGTCGCCTCACGTCGCCGCGTTCGTGAAAGTCGTTGCCTGCCTTGAAGTAGGCCGATGGCACGCCGATGCGCGCGAAGGAGAAGTGATCTGATCGATAGAAGTAGCCCTTGTCGGTCTCCGGGTTCGCCACGAGTACGCGACCGCGACGCTTCGCTACGGCGGCGGCGAGGTCCGTCAGCGAGTTCTTCCCGTAACCGATCATGGCGATGTCCTTTGTCGGTCCCCAGATGTTGATGCCGTCGATGTTGTAGTTGGCGATGATCTTCTTGGGCGGAATTGTCGGGTTGCGGGCGTAGTAGAGCGACCCCAGCAGGCCCGATTCCTCTGCCGTCACGGCGGCGAACAGGATGGTACGTCGCGGGGGAGCGTCGAGGTTGGCGCATGCTTTCGCGAGCGCGAGGAGGGCCGACATGCCCGAGGCGTTGTCGAGGGCGCCGTTGTAGACGTCGTCATCGCCGACAGGACGGCCCTTTCCCAGGTGGTCAAAGTGGGCCGTGACCACGACGGCCTCGTCGCGCAGCCCGGGATCGGTGCCCGGGATTTTGCCGAGCACATTGGCGGACTTGATTATGCGAACGGTATTCGTCGTGGCGACGTCGACCGTGACGCCGAGGGGAACCGGACGGAACGCGCGGGTCTCGGCCTTCGATCGCAGCTCGTCCAGGTCGTGTCCGCCGAGCGCGGCGAGGCTCCTGGCGGCGTCCTCCGAGCACCACGAGCGGATCGCGAGGGTCTTTTCGATCTTGGCGAATGGGAGCCAGAAGCGCTCCTGCCCCTGCCCGGTCTGGATGACCTGGAACGGGTAGCCCGCGGACGGCGTCGTGTGGATGACGATGACGCCGATGGCGCCCCGCCGCGCCGCCTCCTCGTACTTGTAGCTCCAGCGGCCGTAATAGAGACGCGTCTTGCCGGCGAACAACTTCGGGTCGTCACTCGGGTCGTTGTTCATGACCAGCACCACCTTGCCGGCGAGGTCGACGCCCTTGTAGTCGTCCCACTCTTGCTCGGGTGCGTCGATCCCGTACCCGATGAACACGAGCTCGGCGTTCTTCCACTCGGTGACGTTGTCAACACGGCCGGCGAAGGCCGTGTAGTCCCGGGGCGCCGTGAACGACAGGGACCGGCCGTCCTTCGCCTTTGCGGTGAGCTTCCGTGAGACCTGGGCGTTGATCCCGATGATCGGGACCTCCTGCTCCCACTTGCCGTCCGTTCCCGCGGCCTCGAGGCCGAGCCCTTCGAAGACGGCCTTGATGTACAGGCGCGAGAGGTAGTCGCCCCGCGTGCCGACGCCGCGCCCCTCCAGCAGGTCGTCCGCCAAGAAGCCGAGGTGAGCGCCGAGGAGCTCGGCGGTGATGTGTTTCTCCGCCGCGTCGATGACCGACTGCAACGGGGTTTGAGCTGGTGCGAAGGTGACGGATGCGAGCAGGGCAAGGGCGAGAATCGAGCGACTCATCGGGGCTCCTCGGTGGCGTGCGTCCACACGGTGCGCGAGATCTCACGGATCACGGCGCCGGCGGCGTCCTTGTCGTCGAAGCCGTGGGTGAGCACGACCAGGACGTAGGGGAAACGGTTCTTCGGGTAGACGATTCCGGCGTCGTGCCGGATGTGAGTGATCCGGCCGGTCTTGTGCGCGACCGGTGTCCCGGGTTCAACGCCGGCGGGGATCATGTCGTTGAATTCCTGGGCGTGCAGGATTTCGAGCATGGCGTCTCTCGACGCATCCGAGATGCCGGTGCCTGCGTGGAGTGCAGCCAGCAGCAGCATGAGGTCGCGGGCTGTGGTGACGTTGTTGAGGCCCGCCTCGAACGCGGGCGTGTCCTCGACGCCACGCAGCACCTTCATGTTGCGGCATCCGATGGACACGAGCGTCTCCTGCACCGACCTGGCATCGAGCGCTTCGACGAGGAGATTCGTCGCCAGGTTGCTGCTGCGTACCATCATGCGCCGCACGAGGTCCTTGGCGGGCAGCGTCGCGCCTACGTGCGCGTACAGGTCATGCTCGCTGTCGTCGTCCGCGGACAGGGTGTATGGCGATCCGTCGAGGATGCTCTTGAACGCGTTGTGGACGCGCATCGGCCGGTCGAGGTCGATCTTCTTTGCCTCGTGCTGGCGGTAGGCCTCGAGCATCACCGCCAGCTTCATCGTGCTGGCGGCGTGCAGGGCGACGTCGGCGTTGCGCAGCAAGGTCCGACCCGTGCCCAGGTCGCGGAAGGCGACGCACACGTCCTGGTCTGGGGTCCGGTCGCAGACCGTCTCCACCGCATCTTCGAATGGGGTCGGATAAGCGGGATCGGGGGTCGACATGCAGGAGGGGGTGAACAGCAACAAGAAGAGCGGGAAACCGCGCATCCAGGTCTCCGGAAAGAGGCCCCACAGGATAATCGAGAATTGAGCCTAGAGCGGCGGGTTCAGGGCCGCCAGCACGATGAGGGCGAGCGTCAGGCTGATGACGGCTGCCGCCGCCACGCGGGCGGCGGCGCTGACGGTTAGGGGGTCGGTGCCCGTGCTCATCTATGAAGATCCCGTCTCGCTGGTGGTTTGGCGTCCACTATGTCTGACGAGTCGGGGCCTTGATGGCAACGAGGAAATCGAGGAGCTACCGGCGCCGGCGCCGCTGGCCGTCCTTGGTGGGGCTCCGCCAGGTCCGCTCGTAGCGCTGCGCGAGGCGCTGTTCGACACCGGCCGGGGTCTTGGGGACCTTGAAGTGGGAACGGTTCTCCTTCCACCACTTCTTCCACTTCACCGGGTTGCTGTCGTTGCGTTTGATGGTGAGGTAGTGGAGCGTGAGGTAGGCGCCCGTGGGACCGCGATCGGCTCGGTTGCCGCGGTTTCCGCCTCCGCCCCGGCGCCCGGAGCGCCGCCCAGATGACGTGAGTAGCTTGATCGCCGCGTCGACGGATTCGTTGTGACGGATATGGGCGAGGGCCATGGACGCGGCGTTACGGACCTTGGATTCTCGGGTCGACTTGACCGCATCGACGATCGTCGGGATGGCCTTCTTCTCTCCGGACTGGCCGATCGCCAACAGGATCTCACCGCGCAGCTCGGGCCTCTTGCGCGCGTCCTTCGATCCCTCGGCCTTCACGAGCGCCTTGTACGACGCGTCATTTTGGTGATACCGGAGGGCCTTGATCGCGGCCTTGGCGAGGATGTCGTTCTTGTCGGCGATGAACGGCGCGATGATCTTCGCGACGCGCCCGTCGTCAAGCCAGATCGCCTGGTTGAAGGCCTTGGCGAGGGCGGCTGTATCCTTGGCCTTCTTCGCCTCGGAGACGGCGCTCTTCAGCGCGTCGATGTCTTCCTTGGATGGTGTCTCCGACTGCGCGGGACAGAGGCCAGCGAGAACGAGCAGCAAGAGGGCAGGGCGGATCATGGCGAATCTCCAATCGTGGATTCTACCGTGAGGATGCCCGTTTCTTTCTCAGAACCGGAAGGTCCAGGCGAGCTTGACCGTGACCTCGGTCTCGATGTGCCGGAGTCGGAAGTTGCGGTCCTGGGGGGCGTCCAGATCCTCGGCGGTGGCCATCCTGTGGTTGACGACGAAGAACAGTTCGTTCCCCGGCTCGATGATCCAGCGCACCCGACTGTTGATGCCGATGGAATCGGAGATGTCGTCCCACTGGGCGAGGACCGACCAGGAGAGGGTGGGGGAGAAGTCGAAGATCAGGCTGAGTGCCACGAGGGACGTGTCGAAGTGGCCTTCCGGCAGCTCGATGTCGTTGTATTCGGCCTCGGCGGACAGGCGGAACCACCCGCCCGGACGCCAGTTGATCTCGCCGCCTATCTCTCGTCGCCAGCCCGAGAAGAAGCCACCGACGCCAGCTTCCAACTTACCTGACACCGCGCGCTTGTCGGCGGTCTCCACCATCACCTTGAACCGCGTGAAGTCGTACTGGCCCACCGGCATGGTGACGCCGTCGAAGATCTCGAAGTCTTCCACAAGGCGTTCGATCGTGGGGGCGATCTCGACGCCAAACTTGTCGCCCGATTCGAGCTCGACCTCGAAGGGTGTCAGTTCGAACTCCGCCGTCTCGATGTCACCGTCGTCGATGCGCCAGATCAGATTGGTATCGACGCCGAACTTGATCTGTCGGACCGTGCCACCGATCCGTGGCTGGTATTCGAAGCGGCTGAGGAGGTCGCGGACTCCGCGACGGCGGACGAACCCCAGGTCCGGGCGGTATTCCTCCGACACCTCGCGGTAGCGGAGCGTCGCCTGGATCGGGTCGTTGGGATACTGGATACGCACCCGGTACGCGTACCCGAACTCGTCGGAGAGGTCGGGGTCTGCCAGGATGTCCTCGCGAGCGGGCTTGTCGTGGGTGCCGACCAGGAACGCCCCGGCTCGGAGCACCTTGTCGCCGAACAGCTTGCGCGTGCGATATTCGAAGTCGACGCCGCCGAGCACGTTGTCGCCGTCGGTGCGCGGGTCGCCGTAGGTCATGAGCACGCCGACCGTCGACTCCTCGAGCACGTTTAAGTAAGCGCGCACGACGGCGAGGTTCTTGAGTCCGACACCGGCGGCCTCGTCCTGCAGCACGTCTAGGATGCCGATGTTCAGGTCGCCGATACGCCCGGTGATCTTGCCGCCCGCGATGATCGGCGCGGGCGTGCCGTCGGACGCCAGACCGATACGTCGGCTGAAGAACGGCAGGAACTGGGAGTAACGGCTCCGACCGAAGTTGAAGATGCTCGCGTCCTCCAGGAAGAAGTCGCGCTTCTCCGGGAAGAACGTCGAGAACCGGGTCAGATTGACGATGCGGTCATCGACCTCCGTTTCGGCGAAGTCCGTGTTGACGGTGAGCGTGGCGGAGAGGCTCGGAGTGATCTTGTAGACGGCGTCGAACCCGGGCTCGACGTCTCCGCCCCACTCGCGGTCCTGCCAGTGGCGGCTTCCCCGGACCGCAAGGAAGGGCTTGATGTCGAGGCCGATTCCCTGGTCGAGAGTGCCGACTCCCGTGATGGTCCCCGCCGCGGCTATGGTGAAGACGCGGGTGTTGCGCTTGGGCGATGACCACTGAATGCGTTCGTTCGTCCGCTTGATTTCGCGCTGCAGGTTTAGCCCGAACGACTCGTGCGTGCTCCCCATGGAGATGGTCTTCGCTGGGATCGAGAGCTCCGCTGCCCAGCCTTCGTCGTTGATCGCCACGCTGACGTCCCAGATGCCGTCCCAGTCCTTGGTGAAGAAGTTGGGACCGATCAGGCCATCCCCCTTGGCGCCACCGGCGCTGACCTGGAAGAAGTACGCGTTTCGCTTGTCGTGAAACGTGTCGAGAATGAACTCGACATTGTCGTCCGGGTCCGTGCGGACGTCGCGGGTTCGCAGAGTCGACCTGATCTCGTCGGGCTGGCTGTCGAAGCACTGGAACCGGATGTAGAGGTTCTCGGCGTCGCACATCAGGTACACGATGGTGCGTTCGGACGGTGGGGCACCTTCGACCGGC
>JABSRK010000080.1 GCA_013213915.1 Planctomycetota bacterium | reverse complement strand
GCCGTGCCCCCCGGGGCGCAGATGGAACGTGTGCTTCACCCCCTTGGCCTTGAGCAACGTGGACCACGGCGGACAGGTCTGGTCCAGCCCGTAGCGATCGTTCTCGCCGACATCGAAGTAGATCGGCAGATCCTCGAACGCCCCCTTCTTCGCCGTCTTCGCAATGTGGAAGACGTTGTGCTCGAGCCAGTACTTCTGGTCCAGGGGGTCACCGAAGAGACGAGCGAGGATGCTCCCTCTCCCCCGGCCACCGCTGCGAATCCAGCCGGGGAGGCTCTCGATGTCCTCCGGATAGATCGCCGGCTCGTGTGCAGAGACGGAGCCGAAGACTCGAGGGTGGCGCAACGCGTTCACCAGCGCGCCGAAGCCGCCCATGGAATCTCCCATGAGCGCGCGGAAAGCCCGCCCCTTCAGAGTGCGATACTTCTCATCGATGTATGCCGGGAGCTCCGCCGTGATGAAGTCAGCGTGCCGCTGAGTGCGCTGTCCCTTCCAGTTGATGTAGAAGGTCATGCGGCCCGCGTCGCGCGGGCAGACAATAATGCAGGGTGGCAGCTTCTTCTGTTCGACGAGCCTCGCGACGGTGTCGTTGGTGCCGCGCTGGGCCCACGTACGCTCGCTCCCCCGTCCGGCTCCGTGCAGGAAGAAGATCACCGGGTACCGGCGGTCTTTCGTCGTGTCGTAGCCCGCAGGCAAATGGACGGCCACCTTGACATCTGCATCCACGGCCTCGCTGGGGATGGCGATCCGCTCGGTGCGCGGTTTCGCTGCATCCTGGGCGACGCACGTCAGGACGAGGGCGAGGACTGCAACAACCGTTGCCTTCGAGTGCATGGACGGGGCTCTCTGATACAGGAACGGCGCAAAACGCGGTCGTCCCGACGAGAGAGGCTACCACAGGCGTCGTCAGCGCCGACGTCGGATGACAGGCGGTCGCACGGGCTGCTGCGGCGGCGGCTCTCCAGCGGCCTCAGCTCGGCGGCGTCCGCGTAGATCATCAAGTTGCGCGAGCAGTTCGGACGGTGTCTGGTAGCGGTCGTCCGGGTTCTTAGCGAGCATCTTGATGATGATTGGTTGCAACCGGGCATCGACGTCACGACTGCGTACGCGCGGCGGCAACGGAGGCTCGTTCAGGTGCTTGACCATGATGACGGTAGGGTTCGGGCCATCGAACGGCGGGACCCCCGTCACCATGTGGTACAGCGTCGCCCCGAGCGAGTAAAGGTCACTGCGAATGTCCACGTGCGCGTCACCGCGCGCCTGCTCCGGGGAGATGTAATTCGGCGTCCCCAGAGTCGCGCCTTTCTCTGTGCTCCCAGATCCGCGCGACACATCCTTGGCGAGACCGAGGTCGCACAGCTTCGCGACGCCGCCCTGTACGATCATGATGTTGTCCGGTTTCACGTCCCGGTGAATCAAACCCTGGGTGACGGCGTGATCGAGCGCCCGCGCCACCTGCGAGACGATGTTGATCGCACGGTCCTGGTCGAGCGCACCGCCGCGCTCCAGGATGGTGAGCAACGTGGGGCCGGAGCAGTACTCCATCGCAAAGTAGTACGTCCCGTCCACGTCCCCCGCATCGAATCCCTGAACGATGTTCGGGTGGTTCAGCTTGCCGATGACGCGCGCCTCCTTGAGGAAGCGCTTCACGAACGCCGCGTTCTCGGAGAGAAACGATGCGAGCACCTTGATCGCGACGAGGCGATCGAGGTTGAGCTGACGCGCCTTGTACACGGTCCCCATCGATCCGCGACCGAGCCGCTTCAACAACTTGTAGCCTGGGATGCGGAACTGATGCCGCACCTTCTCCACGGTCTCTCTGAGCCGGCTGGCTTCTTCGGGGATGAGGTAGCACCGCTCCTGCAGGATCTCGCTGATGGGCTTGGGCTTCAGCCCCATGTCCCGCATCTTTTGCTGCAACTCCCGCCCTTCGGCGATCTGCTCGTCGGTGAGCAGGCTCTCGCGCTGCGCAGCGCGGATGAACAGTGTGTCGTCATCGGGCAGGCGGTTGCCGTCCATGGGTCGATGTATCGCTCGCGTCTCAGTTCGGCGGGATCACCCCGGCAGACTCGAGGTAATGACGCTGGAGCGCGTGCATGCGACCTCGTTCTGCTGGAGTTGCGTCATCGTAACCAAGCAAGTGCAGCAGGCCATGGACGATGTAGAAGAGCAGCTCGGACGACGCCTCACAGCCGCGCGCCGCGGCCTCACGCGCCGCCAACTCGCCGTTGACGTAGACCTCCCCGTCGGGGCCCCGCTCATCGACGGTCTCGTCGCGCAGATCGAAGGCGATGACATCAGTCACCCAGTCGTGGCCCAGGTGCTCGACATTGACCCGTCGACTCTCAGCGTCGTCCACCACGACCAGGCTCACGTCCAGAGGAGCGGACTTCTCGCCGCCGAAGACCGCTTCGGCCACCCGCATGAGCACGTCATGGTCGAGCGGAACGCGGTCGTGGACCATGGTCACATCCATCAGCCCTTGACCGTGATCTGAGGGTACTTGGGGCGCACGTGGAAGATCCCGACCAGCACGCGAACAAACGCGTCCTCGATCCGTGCGAGGTCAGCGAACGTCAGCGGCGTCTCGTCGAGCTGCCGGTCGGTCATCCGCGTCACGATGATCTCGTCAACCTGGTTGCGGATACGAGCGGGCGACTGGAGGAGGTGCGCCTTCCCCGTCTCGCTGCGCGTTCGGCCCTTCACCTCAGCCACAGCTACTGCGTTCCCCTGCCACCACGCTGATCGGGCTTCGCCCTTCGATCGTCACCACCCAGCCCCAGGCGCTCCTTCGCTTCGAGCCGGTCGTTCTCGTCGGCGCGGCTGTACGCCCGCACCACGTCGGCGACGACTCGGTGGCGGACGATATCGACCTTCGACAGGTGCATGAACGCGACGCCGTCGATTCCGGAGAGAACCCGACGCGCGCGCACCAGACCAGACGATACCCTCCTCGGGAGATCGATCTGGGTGATGTCTCCCGTCACAATCATCTTCGAGTTTCGCCCGAGACGCGTCAGTGCCATCTTCATCTGCGTATCGGTGGTGTTCTGCGCCTCGTCGAGAATGATGCACGCGTGGTCGAGGGTACGGCCTCGCATGTACGCCAGCGGGAGGATCTCGACCACGCCCTCATCGATGTAGCGTTCGAGCTGCATGCGGGGGAGCAACGCGTGCAACGCGTCGTACAACGGCCGCAGGTACGGATCGACCTTGGACGCCATGTCGCCTGGCAAGAAGCCCAGGTTCTCCCCCGCCTCGACCGCTGGACGGCACAGGATGATACGGCGAAACGTCCCCTTCTTGAGGTAGGCAACCGCCATGGCGACGGCGAGGAACGACTTGCCCGTCCCGGCCGGTCCGATCGCAAACGTGATCGTGCTCCTGCTGATGACGTCCAGGTACTTGGCCTGGTTCTCTGTGCGCGGCTCGACCTGGGGGCGAACCGGACCGGTCTCCGAAGACCCGCCTTCCCCGTCCCCGCCACGGCGACGGAGAACGCGCTCGACGGCGTCGGCGTCCAGGGGCCTTCCGCCCCGGATGAGCCCGAGCGCCTCCTCGACGACGCGTGCGGCCTCGGCCAGCGCCTCCGGATCTCCTGTCAGCTTGAGCATGCCGCCACGGCTTACCGCGTCGACCTTGTACAGCCGCCGGAGCAAATGGAGGTTGCGATCCAGGCTTCCGAACAGCGAGCGCTCTTCTTCCAGGTCGCGGAAGGGGATCGTTCGTTCGCTCATATCACGCCAGCCAGGCGAGGCCCACAGCATACCCCACGGGAGCAGCGAGGATGAGGCTGTCAACGAGGTCCAAAACACCTCCGAACCCTGGGAGCAAAGCGCCCGAGTCCTTCACGTCCGCCGCGCGCTTGAGCATGGATTCGAACAGGTCGCCAAGCTGCGTCGCGACGCCCAGCACCAAGCCGAAGACGATCGCTTGCCACGGCACGAGCAATCCCGAAATGGGATCGATGAACGAAGCCATGGCGAGCGTCCCGATGGTGCCAAGCACGAGTCCACCGATGGCACCTTCGACGCTCTTGTTAGGGCTGACGCCCGGGCACAGTTTGTGACGTCCGAGAGTCGAGCCCACCAGGTAACCGCCAATATCGTTCAGCTTCGAGCCAACGACGAGGATGATGGTCCAGGAAATCCCGTGCGGAAGATGCAGCGCGCGCATGAGAAACACCGCTGGCGCAACGACGAAGAGCCACGCAAGGGCAATGGCCCCAAGAACGACGAGATCGTCTCTCTTCACGACCCCGCTGCCCCACCGCAGACACATCACGACGAGAAACGGGACAAGGACGCACGCAGCGATGACCGGAATCCGTGAACCTGGGTACTCATACTCCTGTGCGAACGAGACCATCACGGCAGCGCCCGTTACCATCAGCGCCCCCCGTACGGCGCCGGGCATCCCCGTGATGGCTGCAAATTCGAAAAGCGCCACCACGCCGAGCAGGACAATGACGATCTCGGTCAGCAGGGGACGCCCCATGGCGGCGTCCGCAAGGAACACGCCGACGACCGCAGCCAACAGCAGCGGCCCGAGGAAGAACCGGGCCTGCTTGTGGGTCACCGATCCTCCTCGGTGACGACTCTCCCAAAACGCCGGGTACGTCCCTGGTACACGGCGACGGCTTCCTCGAACTGCGGCAAGCGGAATTCCGGCCAGCACGTCGGCGTAATGAAGATCTCCGCGTAGCTCATTTGCCAGAGCAGGAAGTTCGAGATGCGCATCTCACCGGCCGTGCGAATAAGGAGGTCCACCTCCGGCATGGTCTCATCGTCGAGGCGACGGGCGAGATCGTCTTCGGTCGCCGACTCGAGATCGAGACGGCCTTCCGCCGCATCGACGGCGAACCGCCGCGCCGCGTCGAGCAGTTCCCGACGACCCCCGTAGTTCAACGCAAGACAGAGGACCGTGCCGCCGTTGTCCTTGGTGAGCTCCTCGGTCACTCGGATCTCCTTGACGACGCGCGGCGGCAGATCATCGACGAGACCGACCGTCCGCAGCCGTACGTCGTTGTCCATGAACGTCGGGCGTTCGCGGATCATGAACCGACGCAGCAACGCCATGAGGGTCCTGACCTCGTGACGCGGCCGCCGCTGGTAGTTCTCGGTAGACAGAGCGAAGAGGGAGAGCCACGGAAGTCCGGCGCGCGCGCTCTCGGTCACGATCTGCCGCACCGAGTCGACGCCGACCCGATGACCACGTGTCCGGACGAGGCCACGGGCTTCCGCCCATCGGCCGTTGCCGTCCATGATGACCGCGACGTGTCGAAGACCGTTGACGTCCAATGGTTCACTCATCGGCGGAGCGTCTGATCCCGCTCCGGACCGGTCGAGACCAACGACACCCGGGCGCCGGTGGCCTCCTCCACGAATGCGATGACATCCCGAAGCGTCGCCGGAAGGTCATCGATGCTACCGGCGTCGGCGAGATCGTCGTCGAAACCGGGGAATTCAGCATAACGCGGCTCGGCCGCGTCAAACCGGCTGCCCGCCGGCAGATCGGTGGTCTCTTCCCCGTTCACGACGTACGACGTCGCGACCTTGATGGCGGACTGCCCTGCGAGCACATCCGACTTGGTGAGCGCGATCTCATCGACTCCGTTGGTTCGCACAGCGAAGCGTAACGCGACGATGTCGAGCCATCCGCACCGGCGCGGACGCCCGGTCGTGCTGCCGTACTCGTTTCCCTTGTCTCGGATTTGCTGGCCAGCTTCGCCGTGATCTTCCGTCGGAAAGGGACCGGAGCCGACACGCGTGCAATAGGCCTTCGCCACGCCGACGACCCTGTCGACTGCACGTGGCGGCAATCCCGAACCGGAGAGCAGACCTCCCAGGTGGCAGTTGCTCGACGTGACGTACGGATAGGTGCCCAGATCGACGTCGAGCAGACTTCCCTGAGCACCCTCGATCAGCACCTCCTTGCCCTGCTCGGCTGCCTCGTTCGCCATCGAAACCGTGTCCATGACCATGGGAGCGAGGCGACTCGCCGCTTCAACCACGCGGTCAGCGACGGCCGACCCGTCCAGTGCCTTCACGTCCAGCGAAGCGAACAGGCGGTTCTTCGCCTCGACCTGCTCGATTACCCGATCACGCAACAGCGACGGATCAGCGAACTCGCCCGCGCGGATCCCAACCCGTCCGGCCTTGTCCATGTAAGCGGGACCTATGCCCCGTTTGGGCGTCCCGATGGCGCCGCCTCCGCGCAGCAGCTCGAGCGCCTCGTCCATCTCCTTGTGATACGGGAGGACGAGATGCGCACGGTCGGAGATCCAGAGCCGCCCGTCGAGGTCGTGCCCCGACGCCCGCAAGGCATCGAGCTCTGTGATCAGTTGAAAAGGATCGAGCACGACCCCATTGCCTATGATCCCCACCACGTCGGGGTACAGCATGCCGCTCGGGACGAGATGAAGGACGCGAGTGGTGTCGCCGACCTTCACCGTGTGCCCAGCGTTGGCGCCGCCCTGAGCACGAACGACGACGTCGACAGAACCCGAGACGGCGTCCACGACCTTGCCCTTGCCCTCGTCGCCCCACTGGAGCCCGATGAGCGCAGTGACCGCCATCTACGCGGTCTCCATCCGGGAGATCACCAGGTCCCGGAAGCGCTTGAACAAGTGGATCGAGTCGTGCGGGCCCGGGCAAGCCTCTGGATGGAACTGCACGCTCATGGCCATCTTCTGGGGTAGTGCGAATCCGGAGACGGTGTTGTCATTCAGGTGCACGTGGGTGACCTCTCCCCCCGCCTGGGTGATTGACTTCGCGTCGACCGCGAAACCGTGGTTTTGCGAGGTGATCTCCACTTCGTCCGTTGTCAGGTCCTTGACGGGCTGGTTGCCTCCATGGTGCCCGAACTTGAGCTTGTAGATGCGCGCACCGATAGCCGCGCAGAGGATCTGGTGGCCCAGGCAGATACCGAAGAGGGGCACCTTTCCAAGCAATTCGCGCGTCGTCTCGATGGCGTAGGTCAGCACTCGCGGATCTCCCGGACCGTTGCTCAACATGACCCCGTCCGGGTTCTCGGCCATCACTTCCTCCGCAGCCACGGACGCGGGCAGGACGGTCACGCGGAAACCGGCCGATACGAGCGAACGGAAGATATTCCGCTTCGCCCCGAAGTCCAGCACGACACAGTGGGGTGCTGATCCGGCACTCGAGCCCATGTCTGGCATGAAACGCTCAGCGTAGCCCTGCTCCCACTCGATGCGACGGCCACGCGTTACCTCCTTCACGAGGTCACGGCCTTCCAACTCCGGAACCCCCTCCAACCGGGCGAGCAACTCGGCGCGATCGACAGCCTCCGTCGTGATGAGGCCCTTCATGGCTCCGTGCGTCCGCAGACGACGAGTCAGCGCCCGCGTGTCCACGCCCTCCATCGCGAGGACGCCGTGCTTCGCGAGATAGACGTCGAGATCCGACGTGCTCCGGAAGTTACTGGCTCCGCGCGACAACTCCCGCACGACAAACCCGGAAAGAAACGGCACCGACCGCTCCTCGTCCTCGAGATTGGTGCCGTAGTTGCCAATCATCGGATTCGTCATGACGACGATCTGCCCGCTGTAAGAGGGATCGGTGATCACCTCCTGGTACCCCGAGAGGCACGTGTTGAAGACGACTTCACCACCCGCCTCGCCGACCGCCCCGAAAGAGCGTCCGCGGAAGACGGTGCCGTCAGCCAGCGCCAACCTCGCTTCGTTCCCCTGCCGCATTGGAATCTCCGGACGGGGGCCTCGCGCGTCACCGGCGCTGATATGGCCGCTGAGCATGGGATCCCCCTCGGTTCGAAAGTCTAACCCTTGGCCACCGTTCCTCCAGGAGCGGCGCGGGGCCAGGACGCCCGGGCGAGGGCCTCGAGGGGCCGGGAAACCCCGCCTCGTGCCCTCCAGATCTGCGCTCCCCGGGCCGCGACCATGGCGGCGTTATCCGTGCACCAGGCCGGCGGCGCCAGCAGCAACTCCCACCCCTGTTCCGTCGCTGTTTGCCGCAACCGCTCCCGCAGCGGGCCGTTGCAAGCAACGCCCCCCCCGATTGCCACCCGCGTGACCCCGGTTTGCTCGACGGCGCGGCGGACTTTTGTGTCCAGGACATCCACCACGCACGCCTGGAACGACGCCGCTACGTCCTCAACCCTCAGCCCCGGCTTCAGGGTGTCGCCTCCCGGCCCCCCTTCAGGGGTCTGCCCGAAGCAGTGATAGAGGACCGCGGTCTTCAGCCCCGAGAACGAGAAATCGAGCGAGTCCCTCGACAGGTACGGCCGCTTGAAGGCGACCGCCGTGGGGTCACCGGACTCGGCTGCCCTCTGAACGACAGGTCCCCCGGGGTACCCGAGGCCGAGCAGCTTGGCGACCTTGTCGAAGGCCTCGCCCGCCGCATCATCCATCGTCGCACCGAGCAATACGTGGTCTTCGACCCCACGCGACAGGAACAGGTGCGTGTGTCCGCCACTCACGACCAGTGACAGCAAGGGCCACTCCGGATCCCGTTCATCGACGAGAAACGGCGCAACGAGATGTGCCTCGACGTGATTCACGCCGATCACGGGTACGTCAAGCGCAAGCCCCAGGGCCTGGGCAGCCGCGATCCCCGACAGAAGCGCCGCCAGCAAGCCGGGGCGCTCCGTAACAGCGACCAGCCCGATGTCACCGCGCTCGCAACCAGCCTCCTGGAGCGCACGTTCGAGCACCGGGACGAGTGCGATCACGTGCTCGCGCGCCGCGATCTCGGGAACGACCCCTCCGAATGGCGCATGCCGCGCCACCTGGGATGCCACGACAGACGCGACCACCTCTCGCCCATCGCGAACGAGGGCGATGGCGGTTTCATCGCACGATGTCTCGACGCCGACGGTGAGCACGTCTACCCCGAGAGACGTCGGTCGGTATTCCACCGAGCGGACAGAAGCGACACGGCTGCCTTGAGGTGCTGGTCTTCGAAGGCAGGCCGCTCCTCGCGGAGGATCTTGCGTACGCGCATGGCGTAGCGTCCGAGCTGCCGATGCTGTTTGAATTCCAGGTACCACGCATCGCGATCACGAGCGGAGGAGAACGTGGGCGTCATGCGGACGGCCACGTCCGGGAGGACACCCCCACGACGGTGACGATCGCGACCGATGGAACGCTCGATACACCGTCCCGCCGGCGTGAAGTAGTGCGCCGTCGTGATCTTCATCCCTCCCTGCCACCCCGAATGGAAAGCCGACACCTCCTGAACGACGCCCTTGCCGAACGTACGCTCGCCGAGGAGCACCGCACGACTGTGGTCCTGGAGCGCTCCCGCGAGGATCTCGGAAGCGGACGCTGAATGCCCGTCGACGAGGACGACAATCGGGACTTCGGCGTAGGGGGTGGCGCCACTCGCGTATCGCAGCCGCGACGGCACACGCCCCTCGGTAGCCACGAGCAGGCCTTCGGAAATGAACCGGTCGGCGAGTTCGACCGCAGCGTCGAGGCTACCGCCGGGATTCCCGCGTAAATCCATGATCAGGGAATCGGCGCCCGCCGAGAGGAGCTTCTCCACTTCTTCGTCGAACAGGGCCAAGGTCGTCTCGCGGAAGGCTTCGATGTTGACGTAGCCGACGCGCGGGTCGGCCTCGAGAACGTATCCGTAGACGAGTCGCTCCGGCGTCAGGCCACGCCGAATCTCGACGGTGCGTTCGGTCGTTGTACCCAGCGCCGCCACGGTCAGCACGACGTCCGATCCGACACTCCCACGGAGCTTCCCCGAGTAATCGGACAGAGGTCGAGCATCGTCTACGGCCTCGCCGTCGATGGCGAGGATGCGATCCCCGTGCCGGATGCCCGACCGTGCGGCAGGACCCCGCGGCATCGCCTCGAGAACGCTCAGGCGGCCTCGGAGCTTGCCGACGAGAATCCCGATTCCGGCATACTTGCCCGTGCTGCGCAGGTTGTGGTCGGACCATTCGCTGTCGTCGTAGATGCGGCTATAGCGATCGAGTTCAGCCATGATTCCGCGGGCGGCGCCGTAGACGAGACGCCCCTCGTCCGGCTCGACGAAGTAGCGCTCACGCACGGTCTGTAGGACCTCCGCGTAGAGCGCCTCGCCAGGGACGTCCTCCGCGCGACGCGTCTCGGCATTTCGCGACGTCTGCACGTACCCGACGCCAATCGCCACGAGAACCAGAGGAGACAGGAAGACCAGTAGGTACTCGCGCCTCAGCATGATCTCAATCCGCCTTTTTCCGCAGTAACTTCGCCGGGACGCTGACGCGCGCACCGACGCCCATCCCATGGCGGGCGAACCAACCCGCCGGCATTTCGAGGACGTACCTCACGGGCTCCGGAGCCGACGCACGCGGCATGGTTGCGTCAGTGGTCTTCGGACCGGGCGCGGCGAGCGTATCGACCGTCAAGACCTTCAGATCGTCTGTCAGCCACGCAATGTCCAGACCCACGACGCAGCCCTTCATCCAGAACCCCCGCACGGTCTTGGTCCCATACATGAAGAACATCCCCTCGTCGGAGTCGAGCTTCACGCCCGATAGCCCCTTGAAGTGCGCGGAGCGTGTCCGCGCGACGCGCACACGGATAGCGGTGCCGTTGACGCTCGCGCGCCACCGCGACACGCCATCCAGCGAAGTGATCGGCCCCGCTCCGCGAGCGTTGGTCGCAGAGACCTCCGGGCCGGCGTTCGGATTCGGAGCGGGTTCGTGGCTGTCCTGGCAGGCCGAGACGCCAAGCAACAAGATCAGGAATCCAAAACGAAGCAGCATCTCACCTCTCCGGCAGCAGGTCTTTCCTTGCGGCGCCTTCGGGCAAGGTCGCGGTCGCGCCGGGGACGTCCGACGCCAGTTGGACGGACGCCTTCCCCCCCAGTCTACGCCGCAGCCACTCGAACAGATCCATCAGAACCTGATGGCGGGGTCCGACTACGCCGGCAGCAAACGGAACAGCGACATGAATCGCCTTCAGCGCCGCCCGAACCGGGAGGCCCGGAGGTGCCCCGGCGCGGCCCTTGCGCCAGCGCGGAGTCGGGGTCACGCGACCGTCCAGCTCAACGATGAGGTGCCACGGCGGACCGTCTTCGACGCTCACGTCGGGCAACTCCGCAACGAAGGGATGGACGACAATGCGCCGGAAACCGCCCGGCCTCGGATCGCCGACAAGCGTGCGAGCGAAACGTGAGAGAGAGGACGACCTGCGAATGGCTTCACGATCCTCATCGGTCGTGGCTCGGATGTGACGAAATTCCGCGACGGGGCCGGCGGCCACGTCGGACTGCGTACGCCCCACAAGCGGCCGATGTTCGTCCATTGCCGGCAGGGTTGTATCCCCTCGAAGGCCCATCAACAACGTCACGAGAACGACGCCCACACCACCAAATACACCCGCCATGCGTTCCCACTCCTTCATGGAGTCACCTCTTCGACCATGCGGCCAAGCAACTCCATGGGGAGACCAACAACGTTCGTGTAGGAACCCTCCATGCTCTCGACGAACCGATCCCCGTTCTCCTGGATCGCGTAGGCCCCCGCCTTGTCATCGCTCTCCCCTGTCGCGACGTACGCACCGATCTCGCTTTCGGACATCGGGCGCATGACGATCTTCGTGACCTCGGCGTCGACGAACGTCTCGCCGGTCCGAGCCTCGACGAGACACACACCCGTGATCACCTCGTGCCTGGACCCGGATAAATCGTGGAGCATCGCCTTCGCGTCGGAGCGGTCGACCGGTTTGCCGAGGATCTTCGTCCCGAGGACGACCAGCGTGTCGGCGCCGAGCACCCAGCCGGCTTCCACGCACTGCGCACCGGCAACGGCTTTGCGCTTGGCGAGTCGCCGAGCACACTCCACGGGATCGAGGACCTCCTCGATGGTCTCATCAACATCAACATCGACGAGGTCAAAGGTGTACCCCGCCTCTTCCAGCAACTCTCGCCGACGCGGCGAGCGTGAGGCGAGCTTCAGGTGCATCATCGACGCCTGGAGGTCTTGCTCCCCTTGCGACCGCTCGACTTCCTCTTCGACGTCTTCCGCTTGCGCGAGGCGGGCTTCTTCTTGCTCGCCCTTCGCTTGGTCGCCCTCTGCTTGGTCGTGCGCTTCTTGGCAGCCTTGCGCTTGGCCGCCTTCTTCTTCGTCGTGCGCTTCTTCGCGGTCTTCCGCTTGGTCGCCTTCTTCTTCGTCGTGCGCTTCTTGGCAGCCTTCCGCTTCGTCGCCTTCTTCTTGGCGGGGCTCTTCTTCGTCACCCTCTTGGCGGCGGCCCGGCGCGCCGGCTTCTTCGCAGGTCTACCGCGCCCGGCAGCCTGCTTGGCGCGCTTCGCCGCGATCTTTCGCGCGAGTTTCTTGGCGGACTTCTTCGCTG
>JABSRK010000008.1 GCA_013213915.1 Planctomycetota bacterium | reverse complement strand
ACTGGCAGGAAGGGCGCGGTAAGCGCCTCCACGCCGAGGTCGTGCTCGAACACGAAGTCCTGCGCGACGTGTTGAAGACGAACTCGGCCGCGCTCGCGGAAGTCTGTTATCGCAAGAACCTCCTCGGCTCGATCGCGGCCGGGGCCATGGGGTTCAACGCCCACTTCGCGAACGTCGTAGCCGCCTTCTTCATCGCCACCGGACAGGACGTGGCGCACGTCGTCGGCGGCTCGCTCGGCATCACCAATATCGAGGCGCGAGGTGAAGACGCGTACATGTCCGTCTTCCTTCCTGACGTCCCTCTCGGCGCCGTGGGCGGCGGTACGTCGCTCAGCACGCAGGATGAGGCGCTGCGCATGCTCGGCATCAGACCCGATCCCGAGAATCCGGGAGCGGCGGTCATGCGGCTGGGCGAGATCCTCGCGGGCGCCGTGCTCGCGGGTGAGTTGTCCCTCATGGCCGCATTTACATCCAACGACCTTGCGCGGGCGCACCAGCGCCTGGCGCGCGGCAAACCTCACAACCCCAGCCCCGGAACGCCCTTCCCAGGCACTCAGGCCGACCCCAGCGACGCCTGAGTCATCAACCCCGCCGACAACAGCACCATGCCCGAGACCGTCCGACAGACAGTGGTCTCAGCTCCCGGAAAGGTGATCCTCATGGGAGAGCACGCCGCGGTGTACGGACATCCCGCGGTCGTCGCTGCGATCGACCTGCGGCTGCGCGTCACCGCTACAGCTCGGGAAGATGATCGGGTCGCGGTCGATCTGCCCGAACTCGAACACACAGGACACACCTCGTGGGAAAACGTGCTCGCATACACCGGCGCATGCCGCGACCACTGGCACGCGTTGTTCGGCCCCGATTGCGGCAGCTCGAGTGAGTACTCGCCGTTGCCCGGGCCGCCCGAACGCCTCGTGCTCATCGCCCTCGGTGAGACCGTCGGCTTAGGCGACGATATGCCGCAACGCGGCATCGACCTTCGCATCGATTCAAAGCTACCCCTCGGATCCGGGTTCGGTAGCTCCGCCGCTCTGGCGGCCGGCGTCGCCGCCGCATATATGAAGGTCGCGGGACGCGGCGAGGACACGGACCTGCTGCACCGGATCGCGCTTGAGGTCGAGCGGCGCCAGCATGGCGATCCGTCCGGTGTCGATAACAACGCGGTCATCCGCGGCGGGCTGCTCTGGGCGCAGAGGGACGACGACGGCGAACTCGCACTTGAGCCGATCCGCACGACATCTCCCCTGCTCTCCCGGTTGCACGTGTTCCATTCGGGCAATCCGGCGGAGCCGACCGGGGTGCTGGTTTCGGCCGTCCGCCGGCGCGTCGAGCGGGCACGCAAGCAGTTCAGGGCCGTGCTGGAGCGCATAGACAGCGCAACCCACGAACTGAAGACTCTCCTGCTGGGTGATGAGGATGAGCCCTCGCGGCTCATCGCGTTGATCAAGCAAGCCGAATCGGCGCTCGAAGAACTGGGCGTCGTCCCGGACGCCGTGAAGCGCATCATTCGGCGGATCGAGGCGGCCGGTGGCGCCGCGAAGATCTCCGGCGCCGGAGCCCTCACCGGTGACGCGGGCGGGTCGATCCTCGTCTATCACCCCGAGCCCGAGAGCATCCGCGGTTTCCCCTCCGGCTGGTTGCCCCTGCCCGTGCGCCTCGGCTCGGATGGGCTCCGGTCGGAGAAGACCGCGTGAGCCGCAAGGCCACGGCGAGCGCGCCCTCGAACATCGCGTTCATCAAGTACTGGGGGGCGACCGACCTCGACCATGCGCTGCCCGCCAACGCCTCGCTTTCCATGACCCTCGAGGTCTGCCGCACGACCACAACGGTGCAAGTGCACGACGACGATGGGCCGGACACGATCCGGATCGCGCCCGGCGACGGCACGCTCACGACCGCCCCGGATTCGTTCAATGAACGATTCGCCCGACATCTCGCGCGCCTGCGCGAACGTCTGGGCGTTCACGGACGCGTCGAGGCCGTCACGCATAACTCCTTTCCGAGCGATGCGGGGATCGCCTCCTCGGCGTCGGGCTTTGCCGCGTTGGCCTACGCCATCTCCGCCGCCTTCGACCGACTCGACACCCCTGAGGAGATGTCTGTCCGCGCGCGGTTGTCCGGATCGGGATCGGCGGCTCGGTCCACGTTCGGCGGCTACGTCATGTGGCCGTCCGACCCCGGCGCACCCGACTCCCCGGCGACCCAGCACGCAAGTCCTGACATCGACCTGCGCGACGTCATCGCGCTCGTCCAGGGGGGTCCCAAGCCCGTCTCGTCTCTCGAGGGACACCGCCGCGCCGCGACGAGTCCTCACTTCGCCACCCGTCAGGAGCACCTCCCGGAGCGCACGAGGCGGTTGAGCGACGCGCTCACGGGTGGCGACTTCGACACGTTCACGGAGCTGCTGGAGGAAGAGACGATCGATCTGCACCTCGTCGCGATGTCGTCCACGCCCCCGATCCTCTACTGGGAGCCCGGCACCCTGGCGGTGATACGCAGCGTCCGCCGGTTGCGCGAACAGGACGGCGTTCCCTGCGCGTTCACCATGGACGCGGGAGCCAACGTCCACGTAATCTGTCCGCCATCTTCCGAAGACGCGGTCGCTGCGGCGATCAGCGCGCTACCGTCGGTCCACGACGTCATCAGGGACCGCGTCGGATCGGGCCCTCGGAACGAGTCGGAGCACCTGTTCTGATGGACGTCGTCATCGTGAAGCTCGGGGGGAGCCTGATCACGGACAAATCCCGACGTGCGCGCACCAGGGGCGCGATCATCAGCCGACTTGCGACGGAGATCGCACGGGCTTCGGCTCGTATCCGCGCACGTATCGTCGTCGGGCACGGCAGTGGCTCGTTCGGTCATCACGCGGCAGCCGAACACGGGCTCCTCGAGACGACGTCGGTACGGCGCCAGGCACCCGGGACCGCCGCGGTGCAACGAGCCGCACACACGCTCCACCGCCGTGTGGTCGACGCCATGGAATCAGCGGGCGTCATGCCGTTCTCGGTTCTTCCGTCCAGCACGTGCAGCGGACGTGACGGTCGTGTGACCCGGATGGACGCACGCCCGTTTGCGAGCGCGCTGGAGGCCGATCTTGTCCCCGTCACATGCGGCGACGTCGTCCTCGACGCCTCGGGACGCGCCACCATCTGCTCGACGGAAGCCGTGTTGCTCGCCCTCACCAGGAAGCTGCTAGCGGCCGGCCATCGCATACGCCGCGCCGTCTGGCTCGGCATCACGGACGGAGTCTACGATGCGAACGGTCGCACCATATCGACCCTCGATGCGGCGCGTATCCCGGCTGTCGTGCGCGGCGCCCAAACCACCGACGTCACTGGGGGCATGCGATTACGGGTGGGCACGGCGTTGAAGTTCGCAAGCCTGGGCGTCGAATCATGGGTGCTCGACGGACGCCCAGCGGGCGTCCTTGAAGCCGCGCTGGGAGGACGGCGCACCGGCGGCACGCGGGTCCCGCCGAAGCGTCGCACCCGGTAGGGCAAGGAAGCGCTCGCAGGAGCAACCCCGCCTCACTCCTCGATCACGCGGTCACTTGATGCGATTGGGATCGCCTGCCGGCCATTCGCTCCACGTCCCTACCGCTGACGACGACGACGGGCCTCGAGATGACCCTCCCGCAGGTGGTTGTCCGGCAGCAGTGCGCGGATGAATTCCTCGGGGTTCGCCTCACCCTCGTAGGTCTCGTCACGCAGCTCGCTCAGGGCCCAGCCGCAGCAGATGCGGACGAGGTTCTTCTCCGAACGGAACCGTCTGACCAACCGGTCCTCGAAGTCGTTCAGCTTCTGGCCGCCCACAGCGAGATACGCCGCGGCGCGAACCTGCGGGCTCGACGACTTGATCAGTTTTCCGATGGTCTTGAGCAACGCCGTGTCGGGCCTCACCTGCGCCGCCGCCCAAAGTCCGCAGATGAGATCGGACTTGGAGGCTCTCTTCAGGACGATCTTCGTAGCCTCCCGGAGCACGTCGTCGTCGCAACAGACGAGCAACGCACGGAGCAGATTGCTTCGCCCATCGGCCTTCTTCTCCTTCTTGAGCGCCTGGAAGAGCGATGTCCCCGCTCGGCTGTCTCCGATCTTCTCGAGGGCCACTGCCGCATGGCTGCGGGTGGTGGCATCCCGTGAACGCAGACGCTCGATCAGGATTTCGACGAACCGGTCCTGACCTGACTCACCCATGGCCATGATGGCTTCGAGACGACGCACGCGCGTGGACCTGGATGAGGTCGCCTTGTCCATGAACGCCACTACGCGAGCGTCTTCCATCGTGATGAGGCTGCCTAAGGCCTCGCGGCGGCGCTCCATGTGGCCGCCCGTCGCCTGCTTGGTGGCCGCACCGAACAAGGGGTCCTTGGCGTCCGGGTCCGTGCTCTTCTTGGAGAGGCGATGGGCCTCCCGCATCTTGTTGCGCAGCTCGACGGCACTCAGCTTCCAGACGTGTCGCAGCAGGACGGTCTTGCCGTCCGATGCGTAGAAGATCCACTGCGGGCAACGAACGGTCGCGGTTTGCAGGAGCTCTCCCCGCACACGTCGCTCGACCTTGGCGTGGGTCGCGCAATCAACGTGGCCGAAACGCTCGCAGACCCCGTCGACTGATCCGTGGGTCCCGGGACACGAAACGAGGCAGACGAAGTTCCGGCTTTCCCGGACGACGTCGGGGTGCCGCATGGTGATGCGGGCGATCTCCTCGTTCGTCTTGTCCCCGTTCTTGGTGATGAAGACCATGAGAGGCTGCCCCGTCTCACGAGCTTGCTGGAACGCCTTCTCGAAGTCACCGCGCCACGCAACACCCTTGGCGACGCCCGGTTGCCCGATCTGCATAAAGGAACCCTGTGCGGGCAGAACAGTCACTGACAGCAATGTGCAGACGGTCAGCCAGACGTGGAACATCTCCCGGTCCTCCGGTGGTGTGGCGATTGCTCTCGGTCCCGAGACTCCCACGACGACTCCGTGGTGCCGGGCGCTCATCCTCGTGTCCCCCCGCAAGCGGGGCGGCAGAGTAGAAGTCGCAGCCGATTGCTTTTGATGCCGCAGATTCCGGTTTTTTTTTGCTCTGACGCCCCGATGCGTGGCCTGTCCGCACCATGCGGAAGAAAGCTGGCGAGCATGGGGGCCCATGCGCGTTGCGGCGAAGACGTGGTCGCCGGGGCCTACCGGGTGACAAAGGCGTGGATGGTCCCGCGATCGGTGCTGACGTAGACACGGCCAGCCGACGCGGCGAGTCCTTCGGCGCGTCCATCAACCTTGGCGCGCCAGCGGACCTTGCCCTGCTTCTTGTCGACGATCACGACCTCGCCGTCGCCCCCGCAGACGAGGTACTCGCCGACCATGATCATGGAGTGGGGGTGGGCGGTCTTCGCGGTCCAAAGGAGGCAGCGTTTCTGCTCGCGGCTGTTTTCGTCAAGCTCCTCGCCGGCGTTGAGCAAGCTCTGACGCAACTCCTGGATCTTCGCCTCGTCCTTGGTCTCCTGCTTCCGCTGGGCGTCGTAGGACTTCTTGGTGGCCCCGTGGCGTCCGGAGATCTCTCGCCTCTTGACGCGCAAGTCGAACAGACGGGCGCGGTTGATACAGACCAGCTCCTTCTGCTTGAGCAAAAAGCTCCGCTCCTCGGTCACCACAATGCTGCGCCCGCCCTCGTAGGTGACGAGGACATCCTTGTTGGCGGGCGCGCTCTCGGTGACCCCGCCCTTGAATACGCCGCGTCCATGGATGAGGTGCGACTCGGGGGTAAGCAACGCGTACACGCCCCCCTGCTTCTGGGCGCCGACTGTCCCCAACGACTTCCCTTCGGTCTTGTCGAAACGCGCGGGGGCGAGCCGGCCCTGGGGGGTGTAGACCATGGTCGCCGAAGCGAGCATGGCGCCCTGGAGCGTCATGCCAGATGTCTCGCGGCGAAACCTCCCCTCCCCCTCGAGGTTGCCCGTCTCGGCGTCGACGGCGCAGAGATAGGACTTCTCCCATGGCAGGAGGGACGCCCCGAACCACGCCCGATCTCCGTCTACGAGAACGCCCGTCATCACCGGCCACATGGCGCCGACGGCTCCGTCCTTGGGGAGCTGGCGGGTCTTGTCTGCGGGCGCGCCACGCACCTTCCAGACCTGCTCCCCGGACCCAGCATCGACGCAATACGCAAACCCGTCATCGGAACCGAAGTAGAGCCGACCGCTCGCGAACGTGGGCGGCAGTCTCACGGGCCCATCCGTGAAGAAGACCCAGCGCTCCTTCCCCGATGCCGCGTCGAGGCAATGGACGCCGTGGTCCACGGAACTGCCGAACCACACGCTGTCCCCGACCGTGGTCACGAAGAACGCCTTGTCGAACAAGCGCATAGGCGTGAGGCCGACCTTGCGCGCGTACGAGTCCCAGGGCGCCGGATTGGTCCACGCGGTGCGCGGGGAAACCTGAGAGTGACGGGTCCACGCAGCCCTGAGGGGGAGCTTCAGGGTCGACTCCACGACCCCGCTGCGACGGTTGTCATGCATGTAGGTGGGCCAGGAATCCTGCGCCGGGAGGGCACGCAGGGCGACCAGGCTGATCCCCGCGCCCCAGATGATTGAGCGCAAGCCTGCGAGTCGCGAGGAGGTGCGCATCATTGCCCTTCCTCCTTGCGCAAGAACCCGATGGAGGTCTCGAACCACCCGGCGCACGAGCAACCGCCGCCCGCCTCCGGAGCGAGGAGCATCCCCCCCGCCGTGATGGTCGAGAGCCAGCACCCGGGCCGAAGCCGCGCCCAATCCGAACTCTTCCCGCTTTGCGGATCCCACATGCGGATGTTGCCGGCGCGGAACATAAGGGTGCTGGCGCACGCGCTGATGGTGCCGCAGCCACCGTCGGGGACGGCCTCGGTGACGACGCTGCCGTCGGCGATCTTGTAGCCGCGAGGCCGGACGTACACGACGTCGCCCACGACCGCCGGGTGCTGCATGTGGCGCCCGTGGTTGTTGTTCGGCCAACCGTGGGACTGATGCCACAGGTCCTTCCCATCCGCCGCCGCGTACCCGTAGAGGTGGTACTTCGAGCCGCTGCAGAGCAGCAGCAGAGTGTCCTGTGCCCAAGTCAGATAGACGACGACGCTGCCAGGCGTCGGCGCGACCTCACGTTCCCACTGCTGCTTACCCGTCGACGGGTCGAGGGCGACGAGCCACAGGTCCTTCCACAACTCGGGGCTCTCCACCGCCCGCGCTGCCCCGTCCATCACCTTCTTGTTGCGGCACTCCAAGAAGTACAGCGTGCCGCCGCCCACGGTGATGGTGGGATTGATGACCAGGCCCTTGCTACGCCTCCACTTGCGCTCACCCTTCGCCTTACCCGCGGCGAACAGCGCGTCACTCAGGACCTTGCGCGTCACCGGCCCCTTGGTCGCGTCGGCCCAGGCCTCACCGGAGCCACCGAAGATGTTCGTGAACACGGCGTCCGGACGCACCGAGGAGCCCAGAACCTGATCCCCGAGCGACGCCAGGTAACCCCAAAAGGCGCCAGCGTCTTGCTTCCCCACCCTCACGGGCCAGGCGTCGACACGACGCCCGGTGGCGGCGTCGATCTTGAGGCACATCTCCCGCACAGCCAGGTAGAGAAATTCGCGATCGGCGCACCAGTTCGCGCAGTCGCGCGGCATGTTGACCCGCTGCAGGTCGGGCATCTCAAGCGTCCACAGGATCGCACCGTTGTACTGGTCTTGCGCGATAATCCTCTTCAGTCCCTGGGTGAACACGCGCCCGGCCGCGGCCAGGGGCGAGGGCTTGCGCGGGTTCCGGTCGGTCATGGCGTCGGGCCCCGGACGGCCGAGCCACTGCACGTCGAACTGGCTCGCCTCCGTCGCTCCCAGAAGCTCGTCGCCACTATTCGCCGCGTTGTCGGGCTGACCGTACAGGTGCGTCCAACTGCCCACGCCCTCCAGTTGCGGGCGCTTCCATTTGACCGTCCCACCCTCTACCAGGACACCGCCGTCGGGCCGGACGATTCTGCGCAACGCCGCCTCGTCCGGCGTCGGCGCCCCATCGAGGACCAGAACCAGGTTGGCGAAGCAGCGAGTCAACGCCGCGTCCTTCACCGTCGGGACATGCCGCACCGTGACGCGATGCCCATATGCGCCTGCACGGTAAAGGCCCTGCCGCACATGGCGAACGCGCTCTACGTCGGGCTCGAGACAGATGACAACCAGCTCGCTCTGACGCGCCAACGCGAGCGCGTCGCGCCCGTCACCAGCGCCCCACACAACCGCGTAGCCCCTATCGACGCCGCACGACTCGAGGAGCGTGCGCACCCGCTTCGCGGCCGCCTTGCCAGCGCCCTCGTCGCCCCACGGGTCCGGGCCGTCAGCGACTGGAGCGACGACGAAGTTGAAGCCGGTATCCAGCATGTGCTCCGCACCCAGAAGCCGCTTGCCGGACCTGTTGCCCATCACCCGCCATGTGTACTTGCGACCCCTCACAAGTCCCTTGAGTTTCACCGTGTGATGATTGCGCGAGCTCCTACCCGACACGGTCCTCGCCCTCGCCCCCTGCTCGCCGAACAGGACCCGCGACGGCATCGATGTGCGTGTATCCCACTCGACCACGGCGGACGTCGGCGACGTGAAGCGGAGGGTCGGAGCTACGAACGGATGCCACGGGTCGTCCGGTGACGTGGGCGGCGCCGCAAGCAACAGGAGCACGGATAGGACGGCTGACATGGGCACCAGCGTAGCCAACTGACGGCCACCGCGCCCCCACGGTAGCGGGGCTTTTTCGTACGATGGCCTCATTGCCAAGGCAGGCCTTGTAGGGCGTCACCCGACCCGAGTGCCCGGATGTCGGCTCGGCATTCCGCTCGCTTTGCTCGACGCATTCCGGCCAATGGGGTTATCGTCCTTCGCGAATGCGATCGCGTAAATTGAGGAGACGAGGCGGCTTGGGCTCGGCGCTGACAACATTGTCGCATCGTCGCAACTGACGGCGCTGCCATGCACGCACCCGAAAACGACCGCATCCCAGCACGTGACTTCCCCAACGGGCTCGACGCCGGCAGGGCGTTCGAGCGTTGGCGGCCGGCCCTTGCCGATGCTTGGTCGAGGCGCACCGCTGCACCCGACCATCGCTCGGGG
Source organism: Planctomycetota bacterium (assembly GCA_013213915.1). Taxonomy (GTDB): domain Bacteria; phylum Planctomycetota. The sequence goes on along the minus strand of JABSRK010000008.1, from coordinate 20,227 downwards.
ATCGGGACATGAGCGCCTCCCGGTTCCGGTGTGCTGCGTGCGGAGCGACCTTCGAGGCGGACGTCGCGACCCCGTACAGATGCCCCCAGGCCGCCCTTGACCCGGAGGCGGACCATGTGCTCACGCCAACCCTCGACGCCGAGGGCACAGTGTGGCCCAACGGTGATGACCCCAACCCCTTCATTCGCTACCGCACCCTGCTGCACGCGTGGCACCGTCTTCGAGCCGGCGGGGGGTCGGACGACACGTGGTGCGAACTGGTCACCGGTCTCGACGAACGCGTCGCCGCCGTAGACGGCGTCGGATTCGTGGTCACGCCGACGCACATGACCGACCTCGCCGGACGTTCAGTGTTCAAGGACGAGACCGGAAACGTCGCCGGCAGTCACAAGGCGCGGCACCTCATGGGCGCGCTCCTCCACCTCGAGGTAACACGGCTTCTCGGCGGCGAACCGGACGAGCGGCGTCTCGCCATCACGAGTTGCGGGAATGCGGCGCTCGCCGCGGCGGTGCTCGCTCGCGCATCCGAACGCGAACTCGATGTCTACGTCACGCCCAAGGCCGGACACATCGTCCTGAATCGGCTGCGGGACCTGGGCGCCGCGGTCCACTTCCAGCGTCGCGGCGACGAGTCGGGTGATCCGTGCTACCGCGCGTTCAGGCAAGCCGTGGAACAAGGTGCTGTGCCCTTCTCCGTTCAGGGGCCCGACTGCAGCGTCGCCCTCGACGGGGGGCGCACCATCGCGTGGGAGTTCGCCGACCAGCTACGCGCGAACGACCTGCGGGTGGATCGCGTGTTCGTCCAGGTCGGCGGCGGGGCGCTCGCGACGTGTCTCGTACGCGGCTTTGACGAGGCCCACGCACTGGGCGTTCTCGAATCCCTACCCCGGGTCCACGCCGTGCAAGCCCGCGGCGTCTCCCCGCTGGTTCGCGCCTGGGAAGCCATCGACTCCGCCTCCGACCCTGCCGCGGCGCTGCGAGACGCTGCTCGCCACCGTAGTCAGTGCATGTGGCCATGGGACGAAATCGAACCGAGTATCGCATCCGCCATCGTCGATGACGAGACCTACGACTGGCACGCGGTCATCGACGGCATGATCCGCTCGAAGGGTGATCCGGTCGCCGTCTCGGAGGGCGCGTTGCGCCGCGCCCACGAACTCGTCACGACCACGCTCGACGTGAACGCAAGCGCGACCGCCACCGCGGGTGTCGCCGGAGCATTCACGATGCAGGACCACGGGACGAGCTTTGACGGCGAGACGTTGGCCTTCTTGCTCACCGGGGTCAACCGGTGATCCCCAGCGTCCGCGTGACCGCCACGCAGACGACCAACAGGCTCCCGGACACGCCCACGTCGGTGGGCGAAACCAACGAGTTGGACAGTCGCCTCGACGACTCCGGAGAACGAGCAACTCCACCGCTCAGCGCAGTCTTGCTAGGGTCACACGCCTAGCATGCACGCCATGAGACCCGTCGCCCTCGCCATCGCTGGCCTCGTCCTCACGACAATAAGTTGTGGCGACGATCCCGAGGGTCCGCCCGGTGGCGAGGGCGTCGCGTCGTCCATTCCGGAACCACCGGCACCCGAAGTCGCTGACTTGGAGTTTCCCGACGTCCCGTCCGGGACCGTCACCTGGACAGGAGATATCGCCAGGATCGTGTTCGACCGGTGCGCGGCGTGCCATCGACCGGAGTCGTCCGCGCCGTTCCCGCTCCTCACCTACGCGGACGTCAAGAAGCGTGGCCGGCAGCTCGTGGAGGTCACGACCGCTCGCTACATGCCGCCGTGGATGCCGACACCAGGTCACGGACCATTCGAGGGAGACCGGTCCCTCAGCCCGCTGCAGATCGCCCAGATCGATCAGTGGGTCGCAGATGGCGCACCGCAAGGAGATCCCGGAGACCTCCCCGACCCGCCGAAGTGGGAATCCGGTTGGCAGCTCGGGCAACCCGATCTGGTCCTGCGGATGCCGGAGGCGTTTGTCGTCCCGGCGGAAGGACACGACGTATTTCGTAACTTCGTGATCACCGCCACGACGACCGAGACCCGGTACGTCCGCGCCGTCGAGCTGCTCACGGGTAACGACCGTGTCGTGCACCACGCGATCATGCAGATCGACGAGACCACCTCGGCTCAGCGCCGGGACGAGGCGGAAGAAGAACCCGGCTTCGGCGGGATGGGCATGGCCGAGTCGGCGCCCCCAGACGGGCATTTTCTGGGGTGGACCCCGGGCAAGACCTCCACCACCGTTCCGGAGGGTATGCCCTGGATCCTCAAGCCAGGGAGCGCCGTACTGCTGCAGCTCCACATGCTGCCCACCGGAAGGCCCGAGAAGATCCAGTGCACCATCGGCCTCCACTTCACCCCCACGCCCCCCAAGCGCCGCCCGTTCATGATCCTGCTGCGCAACGACCGCATCGATGTCGCCGCCGGGAACCGGGATTACGTCATCGAGGACTCTTTCGAACTGCCAACGTCCGTCAAGCTGTTCGGGGTGTACCCGCACGCGCACTACCTGGGCAAGAACATGAAGGTGTTTGCTCGCCTGCCGGACGGGACCGGCAAGTGGCTGCTCAACATCGACGACTGGGACTTCAACTGGCAAGAGGAGTACCGCTTCGTAGATCCGCCGTCGCTGCCGAAGGGCACCAAGCTGGTCATGCGCTTCAGCTACGACAACTCCGCCAACAACCCGCGTAACCCGAATGTGCCTCCGAAACGCACCCGGTTCGGGCTCAGCTCACTCGACGAGATGGGCACCCTGGCCATGCAGGTAGTCCCGGACGACCAGTCCAAGCTAGCCCTCATGCAGCGGGCCTTTTCCCAGCACGAAGTTGATCGCGACCCGAGCGGATGGATGGGCTACAACAACCTCGGCACCCTCCTGGCCAAGAAAGGGGAATTCGAAGCCGCCATCACCCAGTTCCGCCTGGGTCTGGCTCAAAAGAACGTCAGCGTGCTGCACATGAACCTGGGCGGCGCGCTCGCACAGGTGGGCCGCTTGCCCGAAGCGGCGACCCACCTCAAGCATGCGTTGACCGCCAATCCGAACAACTCCGTAGCCCACTACAACCTCGCGGAAGTCCTCACCAGACTGGGGCAGCTGCCCGAAGCAGCCCGGCACCTCAAGTCGGTGGTTGAGGCCAATCCCCAGGATGGCATCGCCCACCGTGATCTCGGGCGCCTCCTCGAGAGGCTGAACACCCCCAAGGACGCGATCAAGCACTACCGCGCCGCCATAGCCCAGAACGACGCGGATAGCGAATCCCGACTCCGCCTCGCCCGCATCCTCGTCTTCTTGAAACGCGAGACGGAGGCCATCCTGGAATGCCAGGAGGTCCTCGCGCGGCGGGCCGGGGACCCACAAGCCCTCGGCACGCTCGGGACCGCCCTGTGCCGGATCGGCAACCGCCGCGAGGGACTGGCTCGCCTCCGCTCCGCCGTGACCAACGCCCCTGGACGCGCAAGACTCGATTTCATGTCCCTGCTCGTCATGACCCTGGCGACCAGCAAGAAATGCACCCCGGAGGAGGCTGCCGAGGCGGTCCGACTCGCCGAGCAAGCAGTGAGGGCCAGCCGTATCCCCCCCGTCCTCGATGCCCTCGGCTGCGCCTACGCCGCCGCCGGGCGATACCCGGAGGCCATCGCCGCCGCCGAGGAGGCCGTCAGCATGGCGGAGCGCGCCCGCGCCAAGGGGATGGCCGCGATGATTCGAGAGCACGTGAAGTGCTTCAATCAATCCCGGCCCTACATCGTGCCGGATCATAGGTAGCGCCAACTCGCTGTAGGATGACGCGGCGATCGCGCAGTCAATGGAAGGGGAACCCATGAGCGAGCCGCGTGCGTTCAACGTCCCGCGAGACCGATACTACGACGGTACACACCACCTCTGGGCGATGAGAGACGAAACGTCCGGCCGCGTGCGCATCGGCATCGACGCCATCGGGCTCGAGGCCCTCGGTGAACTCGCGTATGTCGCCGTCGATAAGGTGGATGCACTGATCGCGCGCGGCGCCTCCGTCGGCACGCTGGAGGCCGCCAAGATGACGACCAGCATCGCGGCGCCGATCACCGGCACCATCGTGGCCCGAAACAAAGACGTCCTCGCCGACCCCCGGCTCATCAACGAGGACCCTTACGGCGCTGGCTGGCTGCTGGAGATCGAGCCGTCGATGTGGAGCGCCGACGCCGCCGAGATGCTGTCTGGCGATGCAATCGCGCCGTGGGCCAATGCCGAGATCGAGAAGCTGGACGCTGAGACCGAGGGACCGCGGGGCGCGAGCTCCGCCGCCGGGTGATGCCCCTCAGACTCCTCGTTGACGACGGCGCTTCCGCCTCCGCCGGTCTGGCCCTCGACGAGACGCTCGCGTCTCGGGTCGGTGAGGGAATCTCTGCGCCAACGTTGCACTTGTACACGTACCGGCCCCACTGCGTCCTCGTGGGCCGGTTTCAGGAGGTGTCCCACGAGATCGATCTCGAGGCGTGTGCCTCGGCGAACATCGACGTCAATCGTCGCCCCACGGGTGGCGGTGCGATCCTCATGGGACCCGCGCAACTAGGCGTTGCGCTTGCCGTGCCCCGCGAATCGGGCGGAGCTCGCGAACTCATGCGCAGCTTCGCTTACAAGCTCAGACGGGCGCTCGCCGACCTCGGCATCAATGCCGTATTCCGAGGCAAGAACGACCTCGCGGTCAACGGCGCGAAGATCGCGGGTCTCGGCATCCATCGCGACATATCCGGCGGCCTCCTCTTCCACGCTTCACTGCTTTTAGACCTCGACGTGCAGCTCATGATGCGGGTCCTGCGAACGCCGTTCGCCAGGGTGAGCCGCCGCGAGATGGACATCGTCTCGCGACGGATCGCGACCGTGCGCACGCTCGTGGACGAAGAAGTGACCATGAATGAACTGCGAGAGCACGTCGCCCACTCATTCGGAGTCGACCGCACCGGTGAGCTGGATGCCGACGAACGCCAGGCTGTCGCGACCCTCGAGTTCAGCCGCTATCGTGACGCCGCCTGGGTCCACCAACGAAGCGACGTACCCGACAGCGCCGGGCGCGCCACCGTGCGCACGCCGGGCGGCATCGTGGACGTCCGCGTCGCGATGGCCGGGCGAACGATCAAGACCGCCTGGATTCGCGGCGACTTCTTCGCGGACGATCGGACCGTCGCCGAACTCGAGGGGCTTCTGCGATGGCTCCCGGCTGAGCGCGACGCGATCGCCGCCATGGTTCGAAGAACGTGGACGCTCGAGGGCGGTACGGTCGACGCCACCGCGGTGATCGAGGCCGTCTGCAGCGCCGTCGCGCGAGCGATCAACGAACCCAGCTCGCCGTACGGTTGCTTCGTCGCTCCGGGGTCTTCCCATGGCTGATTGCATGGAGATCCGGCGGGCGACGTTCCCGAACGATATCCGCTTCCACGCCCCCGGCCTCAAGCGCTACACCACCTCCGAGTACGGACGCCACGACGCCGCCGAGTTCGTGTCCATCAGCGTGACCGGTACACGGTGCGCTCTGTCCTGCGAGCACTGCCAGATGAAGGTGCTCGAGGGCATGGCCGATCTCACGGGTCACGACGGGACGCTGTACGACCTCTGCGCGCGGCTCGCCGAACGGGGCGCGCGCGGCGTCCTGATCTCAGGCGGCAGCGACAAGATGGGCCGGGTTCCCCTGCTCGAACACGTGCCGGACATGATCCGCGTCAGAAACGAACTCGGCTTGGTCATCCGAGCCCATGTCGGCGTTCCGGACGAAGCCACGTGCGCCGGTCTCGGGGAGGTCGGACTCGACGGCGCCATGGTCGATGTCATCGGCCACGAGGACACGCTCCGAGACGTCTATCACCTCGACGCAACGCCCGACGCGTTCGACGATGTGCTGGAGAGGCTTGATCGGTACGGCGTGCCCACGGTCCCCCACATCATCCTCGGTCTCCACTTCGGCCGGATGCTCGGCGAGGAGCGCGCGCTCCAAATCGTGGCACGGCACCCGCCCAAGCTCCTCGTGCTCGTGGTCCTCATGCCGTTGACGGGGACAGCGATGCGCGACATCGAACCGCCGAGTATCGAAGACATCGGCCCGTTCTTCGAAGCCGCGCGACGCGCGCTGCCGAAGACGCCCGTCATGCTTGGTTGCGCCCGGCCCCTCGGCGCGATGAAGGTGGAGATCGACCGCCTCGCCATCGACGCTGGTCTCAACGGCATCGCCTATCCAGCCGAGGGCATCGTGGCCTACGCCCAGTCACGGGGGCTTGAGCCCGTGTTCAACAACGCCTGTTGCGGAGTGAGTTGGTGAGTGCCCAGGAAGAAGCCAGGATCAGCCCCGATTGGGTCCGCATCAGCATGGCCGCCGCGATCGAGCTGGGCCTGAAACCCGGCCGCATCCATGGCTGCGGATGCGGATGCATCAACCTGCTGCAGAATTACCCCGAGGGGTGCTACGCGAACTGCAGCTACTGCGGACTGGCCCGGGAGCGCCCGGGCGCGGCCGAGGACAACACCTTCATTCGCGTGAGCTGGCCCCTGTTCCCCACCGACCTCGTCGCCGAGAAGATCGCCGACAAGGAGCGGACGTCCACTGTCGGCCGCGTCTGCATCGCCCAGGTGCAGGACGCGCGCGCCTACCGAGACTTGGTCGACATGACGAAGCGCGTCCACCGCGCCGCTCCTGAAGTTCCGATCTCAGCGCTCGTCAGCGCCGGAACGCTGAACGAGGAGCGCCTGGGTATCGTCAAGGAGGCGGGGGCCGATATCATCGGCATCGGCCTCGATGCCGCATCGAGGGAGCTCTTCCGCGAGACCCGCGGCCGCGGAGTCCGCGGCCCCCACGACTGGGACCACCACTGGGCCATCGCCCGCGCGGCGCGCCGGATGTACGGCGCCTGGAAGGTCAACTTCCACGTGATCGTCGGATTGGGCGAGACAGATGAAGAACTGGTGGACCTCTTTTACGGACTCAAGGACGAGCAGATCGCGGCGTATCTGTTCTCGTTCAACCCGGAGCCCGGAACAGTCATGCAGGACGTGGACCGCGCACCGATCCACCGGACTCGACGCATTCAGCTCACCAAGCACCTGATCGAGAACGAGGGTCTCCCCCGCGAGGCGGTGGGGTTCGACGACGAAGGGGCGATCGTCCGGCTGGACGCGCCGGGGGTGGACGTGGACACCGTCACGCAGAGCGGTGTGCCGTTCATGACCGACGGGTGCCCCAGCCGCACGGGCGAGGTGGCGTGCAACCGTCCGTACGGGTCATACCGCCCAGGGGAGGAGTTCCGCGACTACCCGTTCCAGCCGACCGCACCCGACGTCGCCATCATCGAGGAGCAGATGCGTCTTCATGAAGTGAGAGGGCATGGCGAGCCCGTCTAAGACCTGGCTCGCAGACCCGTTCCTGGCGCGGCTCCACGAAGCCGTCCGCGCAGCGGGACCGTTACGTTCGATCAGCGTCGATCTGACGAACGCCTGCAACCTGCGCTGCACCGGCTGCTACTACTTCGCCGAGCGGATGGACGCAGCGGCGCCTGCAGACGACACGGGCGACGTGGACACGTTCATCGCGCGAGAACGCGAGCGCGGGACCAACTTCGCGACCGTGGTGGGCGGTGAGCCCAGCCTCGCGCTCGATCAGTTGAAGAAGCTCTACGACGCATTTCGGATCAACGTCGCCACCAACGGCCAGGTGCCTATCCCCGTCGAGGGATTCGAACGCTTGCCCATCGGGGTGTCGGTGTGGGGCAACCGGGAGACAGATCGTCGGTTGCGAGGCGGCGGCAAGACCGACGTGTTCGAACGCGCACTCACAAACTACGGGGGTGATCCCCGCGCCTTCTGGTACTACACGGTGGCTCCCGGACACGCACACGAGATCGAGGGCGTGGTCGAGCGATGCGTCGCCAACGGCAACCGTGTCCTCTTCAACTTCTACAGTGACGTCGAGTCCCACGGCGGCGAACTCGACTACCGGCAGGGGTTCGGCAAAGTGCGGGACGCCATCGACCGCATGATCCTGCGCTACCCCGAACGCATCCTCATGACATCACGGTTGGCTGAGGTCGTCTCCACCGGGCACTTGTTCGGAGAGCGATGGGGTCACGCCACCTGCACGAGCGTCACAGCTGACCACCCCGTCAACGAGGACCGCGTACGCAACGGAAAGCCCTTCAACCGCCACTTCAGGGCCTACAACGCTGATCTCCGTTCCACCCGACGCTGCTGCACGGGCGTCGATCGCGACTGCGATTCCTGCTTCGACACCTGGGAGCATTTCTCCTGGGTCATGCTTAATCTCAGGAGCCATCTTGGATCGAAGTCCGACTTCACCAGCTGGCTCACTACCATGTACCTCTTCTACTTCATCAATGGGCTCGTCGACGCGGAGGAGGGAGCGGTGATGCTTCCCGAGATCCACCGGCGTACCATGGGCGACAGGAGTGAGAACCGTTGGCAGACGAACCTGACCTGTCCATAGACTGCAAGGGGCTGATCTGTCCCATGCCCGTCGTGAAGACCCGGCGCGCGATCAAGCAGATCGAAATCGGCCAGATCCTCGAGATGGTCGCGACGGACCCCGGGTCTGTCCCCGACATGGAGGCGTGGGAGCGCCAGACGCGCCACGAACTCGTCCTCTCCGAGGAGTGCGACGACGGGTCGTTCCGCTTCCTGATCCGGAAAACGCATTGACGCACGCCAGGCGCATACGGCTCATCAACGCCGGCACGCTCTCCCCGGTCCGTTCGCAGAGCATCTACCACGGGCTCGCCCATGCCCGCACCGATACGACGCCGGACACGATCGTCCTCGCCACCCCCGGAGCTCCGTACGTATCGATCGGATTCCATCAGGACACAGAGCTCGAACTCGACCTTTCGTACTGCGAACGGGAGGGGCTGCCGATCGTGCGTCGCGAGGTCGGCGGCGGCGTGGTCTACCTGGACTCCGATCAACTCTTCGTACAGTGGATCATGGACCCACGGAGCCTGCCGCGGCGCGTCGATCAGCGATTCAAGTTGTTCGCCCAGCCCCTTATCGACACGTACCACGAACTCGGCGTCGATGCCCGGTTTCGTCCGGTGAATGACATCCACGTGGACGGCAAGAAGATCGGCGGCACGGGTGCCGGCCACGTGGGCAACGCGGAGGTCCTGGTCGGCAACTTCCTGTTCGACTTCAACAGCGATCGCATGGCCCGTATCGTGCGCGCGCCGTCCTCGGAATTTCGTGACGCGGTCCGGGATCACCTCGCCCGCTTCATGACGACACTTGCACGCGAGGTCGTCGACCCGCCAGACCCATCGATGGTGGCGGGGCTGTACTGCAATCACTTGGAACACGTCCTCGAGGCCGAACTGTTCGAGGGACAACCGACCGCGGACGAGCTTCGCGAGATAGAAGCCGTCGAGGCACGCTTCCTCGACGCTGCATTCGTGCACCGTCCCGGCGGACTGGTCCGTCCCGGCGTCAAGATCCACGAAGACGTGTGGGTCCACTACAAAGACTACGAGAGTTGATCTCGGGAGAGCAGAGATGTCCGTAGACCCGGAAGGCAAGAAGATTCTCGTCATCCAGACCCACGGGGTCGAGACCCCCAACCGCACCTACTCCCCGTTGTTCTACGCCATGGCGGCTGCCGCCATGGAGATGGAGGTGCTGGTGTGGTTCACGATGGACGGCACCAACCAACTGAAGAAGGGCGCCGCCGAGCAGGTAGAACTCAAACCCGGGAGCGGCGTCACCTTGAAGACGATGCTCGAGAACGCCATGGAGAGCGAGGTCGAACTACGTGTCTGCCAGCAGAGCCTCGAACTCTTCGACATGACCACCGACGACCTCATCGACGGAGTGGACATCCTCGGGGCCACCAGTATCATCGACCTCGCCCTCAACGCCGACCACGTGATGTATTTTTGATCCGGCTTGTTGCCGAGTCGCGCGGGACCGAAAGCCATGTCAGACAACCCTGAAGTCCGCGGGTGCGTGCTTCCCCTGAGCCTCCACTACAGCGTGGGCGACCACACGTGGATCAGGCTCGAGGATGACGGTACGGCGCTCATCGGCATGACCGATGTCGCCCAGAACCTGGCCGGCCCGCTGCTGCACGCCAAGCCCAAGAAGATCGGGGCGACACGCAAGAAGGGTAGGCCGGTCGCGACCGTCGAGAGCAGTAAATGGGTGGGTCCCGTGAAGTCCCCGATCTCCGGCGAGGTCGTCGAGGTGAACGAGGCGATCAAGACCGACCCGACCATCATCAACAGAAGCCCGTACAAGCAGGGCTGGATCGTGCGCATGCAGCCGAGCGACCTGGAGAGCGAGATGGACAGCCTGCTTACCGGACAGGCGGCGGTCGACGCATACCGGGAGCGTATCGAGTCCGAGGACTTGAAGCCGTGCGAGCACGTCGACGGGTTCGAGACCTGATAAAGTACTTGAAATGTCGCTCGATTTATCGGGACGCCAATACGCGCACGTCGACTACGACGAGAAGGAACGGCTGTTCGACGAGGTCAAGGGAGACCTCCGGTACGATGAGTACCTGTACGGCTGCTACGAGTGCGGTATCTGCGTCGCGGCCTGCCCTTCCGCACGATTCTACGACTTCAGCCCGCGCAAGATCGCGCAGACGATGGCGCGCGAGGACGTCGACCTCTTCTACACGCTGCTGAACGACAGCGTGTGGGACTGCTCGCAGTGCTTCTCGTGCGACGTGTGCCCGCGCAAGAACTCGCCGGGCGGACTCATCACGCTGATGCGCGAGGTCGCGGTCAAGAACGGCCTCGCCAGCGCTCAGGAGGCGCTCGAGGGCTACGGACGCGTGGTCTACAAGATCATGGCGACCGGCACGCAAGTGTCTCCGGACATGCTGCAGGCGAACGCGTTCCCCGACTGGGGTCCGCACGTCAAGGACATCGCCAAAAACCTCGAATACTGGCGGAAGGCCCTTCCGCCCGAGTCGATGAACACAACCGAGACGAGCTGGCAGGTCGACGACAAGACGATCATCGAGCTCTATCTCATCTGGCACATGACAGGCGTCATGGACATGATCAAGGAGGTCGACGAAGGCCTGTTCATGATCCTGCAGGACGTCATGGAGGAGAAGCTGGAGGACGCGGGCTACGACGTGTCCTTCGACTGATCACCATCTCCGCAACTTGGAGCCATCAAGTGATTCCCCACAGCGCCCTTTTCAACAAACCCAAAGATCGGACGTTCACGCCCGATCCCTCGCAGGCTCCGACCGAGGACTATCACGACATCCTCGACCAGCTCGAGAAGGAGGGCGAGTGGGAAGTCCACCGGGTCCCGGAGCCCTACATCGAGGTCAAGAACAAGTTCGGCCGCACCAAGAAGGTCCCCGTCGAGCAGACGTGGCACCACAAGAGCTGCGGACAGTGCGGGCACATCCCGGGCTACTCGACGTCGGTGTTCTGGCTCAACCGGAAGCTCGGGCTCGACTACAACGACCCCACCGACCAGACGTCGTGCACGGCGTGGAACTATTACGCATCGGCGACATCCAACGCGCCCGCGCAGGCCGCTGTCGCCATGCGCAACTTCGCCGCGGCGCATGAAACCGGGTACTTCCCGATCATCCACTGCGCGACCAGCTTCGGGCACTACAAGGAGGTGCGGCAGCAGCTCATCCACAGCCCCGAACTGCGGAGCCAGGTGCGCAAGATCCTCAAGAAGCTCGGCAAGAAGCTGATCATGCCCGAGGAGGTCGTTCACTACAGCGAGTGGGTGCACGTCATGCGCGACCGGATCGCCGAGCACCAGGTCATCCCGATGGACCACATCGCCGCGACCATCCACCCCGCGTGTCACTACCACAAGCTCGTTGGCGAGGATGCCATCTATGCCCCCGAGGTGTACGGAAACCAGCGCTCGGCGATCATCACGTCGACGCTGCAGTCGCTCGGCGTGGACGTGCGCGACTACTCAACGTGGTTCGACTGCTGCGGCTTCGGATTCCGGCACATCCTGGTCTCCCGTGACTTCTCCCGGTCGTTCGCCGTGCAGCGCAAGATCGAGGTCATGAAGGAAGAGGCCGACCCCGACATCCTCATCACCCACGACACCGGCTGCGTCACGACCCTCGACCAGAGCCAGTTCGCCGCCAAGGCCCACGACAAGAACGTCGGCCTGCCGGTCATGTCCGACTCGCAGATCGCCGCCCTCGCCATGGGCGCCCATCCCTACAAGGTGCTCCAACTCCACTGGCACAGCACCGACAGCAAGCCGTTCCTCGAGAAGCTGGGTATCGACCACGAAAAGGCGTGGGCTGAATTCGAGCAGGTCGTGGACGAGATCAAGGCCGGTGAACGGCAAAGCGTGACCTGGGAGGAAGTCGATGTCTGAGCAGCCGGTTCTCGTTATCGGCGGCGGTCCCGCAGGGATCGAAGCGGCCCGGGGCATCGCCGACGTCGGCTACAACGCCATCCTCGTCGAGAAGCGCAACGTGCTCGGAGGCACGCCCGAACTCGCCAACTACGCGGCCCTGACGCCGGATTTTCGCGACGCCGGTGAAGCCATGGCCGAGATGGCGGCCACCGTCACGAACAACCCGAACGTCGATCTGAGACTGGGCTCGACCGTGACCGCCACGACCGGATCGTCCGGCAACTTCGAGGTCACGATCAAGAACAGCAAGGGGTCGGAGAAGGTCTCGGTCGGATCGGTCGTCATTGCGACCGGCTTCCAGCACTTCGATCCCGGCCGCGAGACCCAGCAGTACGGCTACTACGAGTACGACGACGTCATCACCCTGGTCGACCTGGAGAAGATGCTCAAGGCCAAGAAGGTGGTGAAGCCGTCGAACGGCGAGCCGCCGAAGCGCCTGTGCTTCATTCAGTGCGTCGGTTCGCGCGACCGCCAGATCGGCAACGAGTACTGCTCGAAGGTCTGCTGCGGCGTCGCCGCCAAGGAGTCGATCGAGGTCCGCCAGCTTGTCCCCGACTGCAAGGTGTTCATCTTCTACATCGACATGCGCATGTACGGGTACTGGGAGAACGAGATCTACTGGCCCTCCCAGGAGAAGTACAAGGTCAACTACATCAAGGGCATCGCCACCGAGATCATCAAGAAGGGGGACCGCCTCCTGGTGCGCGGCGAGGACACGACCATGGGACGCCCGATGGAGGTTCCCATGGACATCGTCGTCCTCTCGGTCGGCATGGAGCCGAGCGCCGGCACGCGCGAGATGGCCGCGATCTTCGAGGTGAAGCTCAACAAGTACAACTTCATCGAGACCACCGGCGGCGCCCTGAACACCGTCGGGACGTCGGTTGAGGGCGTGTTCGCGTGCGGTGCGACAACGGGTCCGGCCGACCTCGAAGACTCGATCTCGTCCGCGTCCGCGGCGGCGATGAAGGCGATCACCGTGGTCCGCAAGTCCGCGATGGCCGGATAGGAACATGGACCAGGTCGTCGACACCGAAACCGCCCAGGAGTTCATGAAGGAAACTCTGGACAAGGTCGACGCCAGCACGCTCCAGCAGATCTGCGCCGAGGTCCTCGTCAAGTCGGAGTGGTTCCAGAACACGCTGTCCAGCGAGGCTCTCCCCAAGCTAACCGAGGACGACTTCGCGGAAGTGCTGCGTCGCATCTTCGCGACCCGCGGCAAGACGCGGCAGCAACTCCTCGCCTATCCGTTCGAGGACATGCGTTCATGGATGTACGAACTCATCCATGGCGACGCTGAGGTCAGCGACCGGGTCGACGGGTTCGTCGATCGCCTCGTTGGACTGGATGACAACCTGCGAATGGACTTCGCCGGCGAGCTGCTGCACTTCACGAGTCCCGACCGTCACTGGTTGTGGGCACGCTGGATGTGGGATCCGCGCACGAAAACGGGTTCGTTGCCGCTCGTCACGACCGCCGCGTACGACTACAGCGGCGAGACTCCTGGCCAGATCTACATGAAGGTCGGACGCGCAGTCGCATTCGTCCACGAGGTCGGCGAAGCCGCCGGCTTCCAGAGCATCAGCCGGAACATCTTCGGCACCGACGTCTTCCTGTGCTGCGTCTACGTCGTGTACGCATACACGGTGCTGAAGATGCGGATGACCAACGAGTTCAACAAGGTCATGCCCGGACTGCCGGAGTTCTGCCGGCGTCTCCTCGGCGTGAACCGAAAGGGCCCGCGCAAGGCGCCGGTCGGAGCGTAACCCGTGTCCCGAGCTCCCAACGTCGATCCTGAACGCATCATCGAAAAGGAGCACCTCGTCCAGGAAGGCATGGACATCTCCGGCCACTGGAACCGCATGTTCGAGCAGCGGGTCATCTGGGACTACACGCCCGAGCTGCTGGACAAGGTCACCGACGTCGAGGGCGGCGAGTCGTTCGGCTGGTGTTATCAGTGCGCCCAATGCATCCCGGTCTGCCCAGTAGACATCGTCGGTGACTACGGACCGCGAAAGATCTTCCGTCGCGTGCAGACGGGCGAGGACCTGTTCGACAGCGCCGACACATGGCAATGCACGACATGCATGAACTGCCTGCGTGTGTGCCCCAAGGAGGTGGACATGATCCAGATCATGCCCGCCGTCCGCCAGGAAGCCGTCCTTTCCGGCAACGTCCCCGAAGAGTTGCAGGAGGTGTTCAAGAACACCGTCGACTACGGCAACCCCATGGGCGAGTCTCCGAAGAAGCGGGCCGCGTGGGTCAAGAAGACCACGCACGAAGTTCCGTTCATGAAGGAGAAGAAGAAGGCGGAGTACCTGTGGTTCGTCGAGTGCTACCCCAGCTATCACCCGCGAGGCGTCGATGCGAGCGTCGCGTTGGCGCGCGTCCTGAACCACCTCGGCGTCGACTTCGGCATCCTCGGCGCGGACGAGAAGTGCTCGTGCGACAGTCAGCGCCTCGCCGGCGAGCAGGGCCTCTTCGAAGAGTGTGCCGAGCACAACATCAAGCAGTTCAAGCGGTACAAGGCCAAGAAGGTCCTGGTCACCGACCCGCACGCCCTGAACGCCTTCCGCCACGAGTACCCGAAGCTCGGCGGCAGTTTCTTCGAGACGATCCACTACACGACGTTCCTGCAGGATCACATGGACAGGCTCGGCATGACGCACGAGCTCGGCGTCAAGGTGACGTTCCACGACCCCTGCTACCTCGGCCGCCACAACGGCGAGTACGAAGCCCCGCGCAATATGCTGAAGGCCATCCCTGGCGTCGAGTTGACCGAGATGGGACGGTGCCGCGAGAACAGCTACTGCTGCGGCGGTGGCGGCGGCGGCATGTGGCTCGACGGCCACATGTCGGATCACGTCACCATGCGACTCTCCGATCAACGCGTGATCGAGGCCGTCGAGACCGGCGCCGATGTGCTGGCGGTATGCTGCCCCCTCGAGGTCTCCCGCTTCGAGGACGCCGTGAAATCCACGGGCAACGAGGGGAAGCTCGTCGTGAAGGACATCATCGAGCTGGTCGTCGAATCCATGGGACCCGAGGAATGAGCGACAACGGACTCTTCAAGAAACTGGCGTCCGCCGCCGTCGGCCTTGACGTGGACTACGAACTGGCGAGCGGCGAACGCACCAGGCGCGTCTACCTGGACAGCACCGCGAGCACGTTGCGCCTGCAAGTCGTCGAAGACACTCTGACGAAGTTCCAACCGTACTACTCGAACACCCACAGCGTGCTCCACTTCGGCGCCAAGCTCTCCACGTCGGAGTACGAGTGGACCCACGACATGGTGCTCGAGTTTCTCAACGCTGACCCGGAGAACCACACCGCGTTCTTCGTCGGCAGCGGAACCACCGCCGGCATCAACCGTGTCGCCCGCGCGCTACGCGAGAAGCGCCCGGACCGGGAGGTCGTAGTCACCTCCATCATGGAGCATCACTCCAACGATCTCCCCCACCGCAAGCACTTCCCCAAGGTCGTCCACGTGCCGGCCGAGATGGCGAAGAAGTCCATCGGTCGCATCCACATGGAGCGGCTGAAAGAGGCCCTCGACGAGCACGGCGACAACGTCAATTACGTCGCGATCACCGGCGTCTCGAACGTGACCGGCATCATCAACCCGATCCACGAGATCGCGGAGCTCGCGCACGCACACGGGGCGCTGGTCGTCGTGGACGCGGCTCAGATGGCGGCGCATCTGCCGATCCAGATGTCGGGCAACGACAACCCGGCTCACGACCTCGACGTGGTGATCTTCTCTGGCCACAAGATCTACGCGCCGGGATCTCCGGGTGTCGTAGTGGCGCGCAAGGACCTGTTCGAAGGCGTCGAGCCCCAGGACGTGGGGGGCGGCATGGTCGATGACGTGTACCTGAACCGGTACATGATCACGGACTCCTTCCCCGATCGCGAAGAGGCCGGCACACCCAACATCACGGGTGCCATCGGGCTCGCCGCATCCCTGTACGCCCTCAATCAGGTGGGGATGCAGACCATCGCCGAGGAAGAAGACGCGATCATCCGCCACACCCTCGAGAAGCTCAGCCAGATCCCGGACGTCATCATCTACGGCGAGAGCGACTACGACGCCTGCGAACGAGCGGGCGCCGTCTCCTTCAACGTCCGCAACGTGGACCACGCCATGACGGCGGCGGTCCTCAACGACTACTTCAACATCGCCGTCCGCAATGAGTGCTTCTGCGCCCACCCGTACGTCCGCGAGATGATCACCGAGGTGCTATCCGAGGAATCCGACGACCTCTCGGACGAGGAGATCGAACGCCTGGCCGACCTTCACCGCGGCATGGTGCGGGCCAGCTTCGGCATCTACAACACCAAGGCGGATGTGGATCTTCTGGCGGAGGCGGTCCGCGACCTCGTCGAGCGGCGCGAGCACTACGAAGAGCTCTACGACCGCCTCGACAGCGGCGACTACGCGCACAAGACCTTCAAGTTCGACCACACCCGGCTGTTCTCCGTGAAGGGAGCGGTGGACGGGTGGCTGGCGGACCGCTGATCCTCCCCTGATCCCGCCACTGGCAGCAATCCGCGGCGGTTCCCATTAGGCTCTTCCGACCATGAACATCGTCGTACCCGTGAAGCTGGTGCCGGACCTCGTCGAGGAGTTGGAGATCAACGACGACGGCACGGACCTGGAGCGTGACTTCCTGAGCTACAAGATCAACGAGTTCTGCGATCACGCCATCGAGGAGGCCCTCCAGATCAAGGAAGCTCACGGCGCCAGCGTGACGGTCATCGCCATCGAGCGTGACGAGACAGACAAGGTCCTGTACACCGCCCTCGCCAAGGGCGCGGATCGCGCGGTCAAGGTCACCGGCGTCGATGAAGCGGCCACGACCCACACCGCCGCCAAGGCCATGTGTACCGTCATCGCCGGCATGGACTACGACGTCGTCATGACGGGCGTGCAGGCGGCTGACGACCGGGATGGCCAGCTCGGTATCTTGCTGGCCGGATACCTGGGCGTCCCCTGCGTCAGCGTCGTCAGCGACGTCAGCGTGTCCGGCGACACGCTCACGGTTCACAAGGAGTACTCCGGCGGCATGATGGCGCGCTACGAGGTCACGCCGAAGATCGTGCTCGGCGTGCAGGCCGCGCGGCAGACGCCGCGTTACGCGCCGGTCAGCCGCGTGCGTCAGATCATGAAGGAGACCGAGCTCGAGGAGGTCCTTGTCGGTGACGCCGACGTCGACGTGGGCTCCACCGTCCGGCGCATGTACACACCGGAGAAGGGTGAGGGCGCCGAGATGCTCGAAGGATCGTCAGAAGACGTCGCCGCCAGGATCGCCCAACTCCTGAACGAGAAGAGGAGCTGACCATGGGCCAGGACATCCTCGTCGTCGCCGAACACCTGAAGGGTGAGTTCGCTGACGTCACCTTCGAACTGCTGGGCAAAGCCGCCGAACTCGCCGGCGCGACCGGCGGGTCGGTGAGCGTCGCGCTCATCGGCTCAGGCATGAAGGACAAGGCGCAGGAGCTCGGCGCCGCGGCCAAGGTCTACTCGGTAGACCACACTGGGCTCGCGGACTTCAATCCGCTGACCCATGGGTCCGCTCTGGCGGCGGTCGTCGATCACGCCGCCCCGCGGCTGACACTCGTGGCCAACACGTCCATGGGCATGGACCTGGCCGCGTCGCTCTCCGTCGCCAAGGATCTGCCCCTCATCGCCTACGCCCTCGACGTTCAGGTCGACGGGGACGCCATCGTCGCCACCTCCCAACTCTACGGAGGCAAGATCTACGCGGAATCCGCCTCCACAGGCGCCTCCGTGATCGTGAGCGTCCTCGCCGGCGTGTTCCCCGCAGACGCCGGACGTACGAACGGCTCTCCCGCCATCGAGGACGTGGCCGCCCCGGACGGCATCGATGATGCCCAGGTCCGCTTCCAGGCCCTGGTCGAACCGGAGGGCGGCGACGTGGACATCACCCAGCACGACATCCTGGTGGCCGTCGGACGAGGCATCGGCAGCGAAGACAACCTGCCGCTTGCCGAGGAGCTGGCGTCCGCACTGGGCGGCGCCGTCTGCTCCTCGAGGCCCATCGTCGACTCCAAGTGGCTGCCCAAGACGCGGCAGGTCGGAAAGTCCGGGCTCAAGGTGAAACCCAAGGTCTATCTCGCCCTCGGTATCAGCGGTGCCCCCGAGCACATCGAGGGAATGAAGGACGCCGAGCTCATCATCGCCGTCAACACCGACGAGACGGCCCCCATCTTCGAGTTCGCCCACTACGGATCGACCGAAGACCTGTTCGACCTGGTCCCCGCGCTGACCGAGAAGCTGAAGTAGGCGCGGCATGCCGTCCCCGGAGCCGATCCCGACTCGCGAGATCTTCCTGCATCTGGGGACCGGTCCGCAGGTGGCGTTCTACATCCTGGGCGGCCTCGCATCGGTGACCTTCCTCTACGGATTCTGGCGCCGCTACAAGAAGTACCGCAGAGGGCGTTCGGAGAATCGCTTCGACCACCTCGGCGGCCGCATCGGTCGCGCCCTCGTGACCATCATCACCAACGCTACGGTCCGCAAGGGCGACCGCTTCGGCGGCATGGCCCACACGTTGATCCTGTGGGGCTTCATCATCCTGTTCATCGGGACCGTGCTCGTCGCCATCGACCACGACATCCTGCGGTTCTTCGACATGAAGATGCTCGAGGGCAACTTCTACCTCGGGTTCTCCCTGGTCCTCGATGTGTTCGGCGTCCTGTTCATCATCGGCCTCGTCGCCATGATGGTGCGTCGTTCGGTGTTGAAGCCGAAGGCCCTCGACTACACGCGGGCCGACGATCACGACGGCCACTACGACCGCTCCGGTTTCGTCACTGACGACATGATCTTCGTCTGGATCCTGCTGGTCATCGCGGTGACCGGGTTCTTCATCGAGGGTTTGCGCATCGCCCAGAGCATGCCCGAGTACGAGCGCTGGTCGCCGGTGGGCTACGCGCTGGGTTCCGCTTTCAGCAGCATGGATTCGGACACCGTCTGGGACTGGCACGTCTGGACCTGGTGGGCCCACGGAATCGCTGCCCTCGCTTTCGTCGCCTATATCCCCTATTCCAAGATGATGCACATGGTGACGGACGCGGTGAACCTGGTGTTCACCAACGACCGCGCCGCCCAGAGCCTCCCCGCGCCTCCCGAAGGCGCCATGGGCTACAGCAGCATCACCGACTTCACGTGGAAGGAGCTCCTGGACTTCGACGCGTGCACCAAATGCGGACGCTGCCACATCGCCTGCCCCGCCACCGCCGCCGGGACCACCCTCTCGCCAAGAGATCTGATCCTGGATCTGCGCACCTTCGCCAACGAGTCCCTGGGGACACCCGAACTCTTCAAGCAAACGTTCTCGGCGGAATCCAAGTGGCCCGAGACCAGCGCCGACGGGCCCCTCGCCATCGATGTCGCCGACGCCGTCGTCCGACCCGAGACCTTGTGGAGTTGCACCACCTGCATGTCGTGCATGGAGCAGTGCCCGGTGGGCATCGAACACCTGACCCACATCGTCCAGATGCGGCGCCACCTGGTCGATGGCGGCAAGGTGGACGACAACCTCCAGGGCGCGCTCATGAACCTGGGGGACTACGGCAACTCGTTCGGCGAATCGCCCAAGAAGCGAGCGCGTTGGACCAAGGGCCTCTCGTTCAAGATCAAGGATGCCCGCAAGGAGCACGTGAAGTACCTGTGGTTCGTCGGCGACTTCGCCTCGTGCTCCGCCGCCGCCCTGGCCGCCGTCGAGGCGAGCAACCCGAAGGGGGCCTTCGGCATCATGGCGGGGAGCAGCCCGGGGGGGTGGGTGTCCGTGCCGGGGTAC
>JABSRK010000079.1 GCA_013213915.1 Planctomycetota bacterium | reverse complement strand
GGTCTGCGCAGAGGACCCGGAGAACGGGTTCCTGCCCTCCGTCGGCACGGTGGACGTGCTGGCGGTGCCGGGGGGACCGGGTGTGCGTCTCGACTCGGCTCTGTATCCCGGGCTGGAGGTGTCCCTGTTCTACGATTCCCTGCTCGCCAAGCTGGTGTGCTGGGGGCGTGATCGGGACGAGGCGCTCCTGCGCATGCGCCAGGCGCTGTCCGAGTTCCGGGTCGCTGACCTGAAGACGAACATTGCGTATCTCGGGCGGGTCCTCCGCGATCCGGAATTCGCCGCCGGGATCTATGACACGGGGATTCTCGATCGGATGTCGTCCTCGGCGCCGTCGAACGAGGTGTTCGAGGTCGCGGCCATCGTCGCCACGATCGTCGCGCACCAGTCCGCGGGGGAGCGCACCACCCGATCCGCTGCCGGGGCGAGCATGGACCCGTGGAAGATGGCGGGGCGCCGTCGCGGTATGGGGGACGTGCAGTGAAGTACGTCGTCACCGACGCCGGCCGCGAACTCGACATCTCTGTCACCCCGCGGGACGACGGTCGCTGGGACGTCGCCGTGGGCGACCGGACCGTGGTCGTGGACCTGCGGGATGGAGGGGGGCGGTCCCTGTTCAGTCTCCTGGTCGGCGATGTGGCCTACGAGGCGTCCGTTGTCCGCATCGATGATCGGTACCGAGTCGGGCTGCGCGGCCACGACATCACCCTCACCGTCGAGAGCGAGCAGCAGAGGAACGCGCGGCTCGTGGATGCGACGTCCGGCGACGTGGGGCCTCAGACCGTCAAGAGCGTCATGCCCGGACGGGTGGTGAAGGTCCTCGTTCGCGTCGGAGAGCAGGTCACCGCGGGCACCCCCCTTCTGATCCTCGAGGCCATGAAGATGGAGAACGAGATCCGCTCCCCGTCCGAGGGAACGGTGACCGCGCTCCTGGTCGCCGAGGGGGCCACGGTGGGCAACGGCGAACCCCTCGTGACGATCGCCTGATCAGGTCGGCGCTCGTTTTCCCTGCCGATTCGTCACAAATCGGCGTCGCCCCAAGCCCTTGCTGGCAAGTCCGCTGGGCCCATTGCCCGTGCACTGCGGCCCATGCCTCCATGGAGGTTGCGGTCTCAGGGGGGAAACGGATGCTCAGTCGAGCATGCCGCGTCCCTCGTCGTCCCGCCAGCGCAGCACCCGTCGCGTGAACCAGCGATAGACGGGCTTGCCGGTGCGGCGCCACCATCGGGCGGGCCAGGATCGCTTCGCCAGGATCGCCTTCTCTCGCGAGGTGAGGGCGTCCGGGCGGTACCTGCGCTTGTGCTTGAGGAGGTGGCGGATGTCCTCCAGCGCGCAGAGACGGAACCAGCGCGACCGGCGCTGATGGCGCGTCGCGAGCTGGAAGTCCAGGAGCGCCGGATGCCCGTCGGGCGTGACGAGCCAGTTTGGCCCCTTGTGAGTGTCGTTGTGAGTGACGCCCGCCCGGTGGATCTTGCGGAGCAGCCGTCGGGCGCCGGCGTAGAAGGCGGGGTCGGTGGGCTGGGCGCGGTTGATGGGCTCGCCGTCGATCCAGGTGCGCAGGTGAAACGCGTGCTGCCGGGCCAGGAGGTGGGGTACACGTTCGACATCATGGAGACGCTCGAGGGCGCGCGCCTCGCGGCGGGCGAGCAGCCGGGCGACCGGACGCAACAGAAACGGTGCGCGTGCCAGGTGACGCCGCACGGCGGGAATTTCCTCGCCGCCGACCGAGGCGACGCCGCGCTCGATGACACCGAAGAGGTCCCTCTTCAGCGTCTCTCGGGGCTCGAACGGAATCGGCCCGGGGAGGGGGCGACGATGTGACAGCCACCTCACGAATACCCACACCGCAGCGCCTGCGAGCAGGTGCTTCCACGTGTGTCCCGACCACAGGAGCGGCAGGGCCATGATCTGGTCGTCAAGGACCTCGGCGCCGCGGGCTGCCGCGTAGAGGCCGATGGCGGCCCACAGGGCGCCCCCGCCCGTGTATCGCGGGGGCAGGAAGGCGCCGATGACCACGACGACGCAAGGTACGGCGAGGCACCACCCGTAGGGACGCAGGTCGCCCCTCCCGTAGCTCTCGGTGATCGACCACCAGGGGACGCTGGCTAACGCGAACCCGACGGCGGGCCAGAACAGGCGGTGGACCCAGACGAGGCTCAGGCGCTCCTGCAGCACGATCAACCCGACGGACACGGAGGTGACGCCCAGCAACAGGCGGTCCCACATGAGGGACCCGTTGTGGGGGTCCAGGTGATACCAACTCGATCCGAGTCCGGTCAGGAGGCAGCCGATGAACAGAGCGGCCCACGCGGGTCGTTCCCGTGGGTCGGTGATGGCGGCATCGGGAGCGACCCCCGTGCGACGCAGCCTCGCGAGTCCCGTCGCGCCCACCACGACGAGGAGCAGGTTCGACACGACGTTCCAGAAATGGGGGACGCCGAGGAGCTCGCGCTGGTCGGCGAAGTCGTGGTACGTCGGGTCCTGCCCGAAGCGGGGAACGAGCGGCAATGCCAGCAGGCTGCCGAGGACGATGGCGACGAGGAGCCCCTTCACGGCGCCGTCACCGTACCTGCTAAGGTCTGGCCATGAGGGGCACGGTCGGGGTACTGATGCTGTTCGCGTTGTCCGGTTGCAGCAGCGACGCGGAGGAGACCCTCCTCAGCTTGCCGGATCGGGTGGCAGAGCTCTGTCGTGAAGGTGCGTGGGACGACGCCTGGGACTTCGTTGCGGACGAGTTCGAAGCCCACGGCATCACTCGTGCCCAGGCGCGGGTTCTCGTGCCCAGGTACCTGGGCGAGTCGGGATACGTGCCCTACGTCGCTCATGTCACCACCGATCCCGATCGCGAGGGGGAGGACACGCAGACCTTGTCGGTCATGGGGGTGCTGTGCCGGGGCGACCCGACTCAGGCCAAACCCCGGCAGATCAGGCCTTTTCGGCTGGAGATCGAAGTCAGGCGAGACGGGGACGACTGGCTCGCCGTCAGCGCCACAGTCCATCGCTGACACTTCCCGAATAGGGCGGGAGAAGCCGGCGTTTCCTGCATATGATGGCCTACCCCGCCCGACCCCGGGCCGTTTGACCCCTTCGAGGATTCAAGTTCATGAAAGCCGTGCTGACCGCCCTCGCCCTGGTTCTCGTCGCGCTGCCTGCGGTGGCGCAGGACAAGCCGTCCGTGCCGTTCTACGGCAATGAGAAGTGTCCCCTCACGGGTAAGGCCGTGAACAAGCGTTGGTCCGTCGAGGCCGAAGGCCAGCGGATCTACCTGTGTTGCCGCAATTGCTGGAAGAAGGCCAAGACCGCTCCCGCGAAGTACGTCGCGAAGGCCTACCCGAAGGCCAAGAAGATCAGCTCCGACGTCTGCCCCATCATGGGCAAGCCCATCAAGGGCAAGGGCCAGAAGGTGACCTGGCAGGGCCACCAGTTGACCATGTGCTGCAAGCGCTGTGTCGGCGCGTTCAAGAAGGAGCCGAACAAGCGACTTGCCCTGATCCTGAACAAGGATGTGAAGGAGGTGAAGAACACCGCCTGCCCGGTCATGCCGGAAGAGAAGGTCGAGGCGGACATGTTCTTCATCTACAAGAAGAAGCTCATCAACATCTGCTGTGATTCGTGTGTCACCGATGCGCAGGACGAGCCCGAGAAGTACTTGAAGAAGTACATGAAGAAATAGCGCGACTGTCCGTGCGACCGAGGGGGGCCCCGCGATGCGAGAGCGTTCGGGGCCCCTCTTGCGTTGTGGCTTTGCGCCGGCTGAGGTCGACGCTTCGTTTTTCTACAGCACGGACACGATCCGGATCGCGTTGCCGCTCAGCCAGGATGTGCTGCCAAGCGGAGCGATCGCGGGTTGGATCAGGACCTCGAGACCGGGAACCGGGATGCCGCCGGGATAGACGAAACTCCACGGGGCGGGGCCCGTCGGGAAGACGGTGCCGGGAACGGGCACCGAAGCGGCGATCGTGAAGAACGACGGATCGGCGATTCCGAAGATCGGAGTGAAGCACAGCGCGCCGCCGCCCGACAGCGGGAAGGGGGTCATGCTGGACGAGTGCCCGAAGCGGCCAAACAGAGCGAAGTCCGCGACCAAACCGAGGGACCCGGGTATCTGGATTGCGGCTGAGATGTTCTGCCCCGCGGTGACCTCCACGCTGCGGCCGATGCCGCCGGCCGAACCGTTTACCGTGAGGACGTTCCCCAGGATGCCGGTCGCGCAGGCGGGGTCGGTGAGGATGTCGGCGCCCTCCCAGGTGATGAGCGCGTCGAACACGAGGTCGTCCGAACCAGGCCCGTCCTGGTGGACCTCGACGGCCAGCAGGTTGCCGCCCTGCAGCAGCAACGGGAGCGCGGAGGTGATGTCGAAGGCCTCGTATCGCGTGGGCTCGTTTGGGGCTACAGCGAGGGTGGAATACGCCACCGATCCCGCGGGGAGATTCCGTCGCGCGATCTCCTGACCATTGAGATAGGCGACGTACGCGTCGTTGTATCCCACCGAGAGCCGCAGTTTCGTGATCGACAGCGGAGAGACGTCGACCGAGAAGGCCCGCCGGAAGTACGTCGTCGGGTAGACGTTGCTCGGATCAGGGCCGAAGGAGACCGGCGTGGTGACGTAGGGCTCACCGAAACCGAGCACCGGGTTGCCGGCGGGCCAGGTGGAATCGTCGTACAAGGGATCGCGCCAGACCGTACCGAGATCGGTGCCCGTATCATCGAACTTCCAGGGCGCGCCTCCTGCGATGAATGCGCCGTGCGTGCGGATGGGCGTGACACCTCCCTTCGCCAGGGTGAACCCGTCGCGGATACCCCCGTAGCGGTCCAGGTAGCGCAGGTCCATCTGCAGTCCGTTCACGTCGAGGACAACGGACCCCATCTCGACCAGGTTGGTGACCATCACGGGATGGTTCAGAAGGCCGAATCCACTCACGCTGCCCGACGCTCCGTTGACGACGTACACCGTGCCTTCGTTCGCGGCGGCGCCGATGCTCGGCTTGCGATAGCCGCCGGTGCCGGAGATCGCCCCGTTGCCCCCGTCGACCGCCATGGTCGCCGGGTCGAACGTCGTCGAGTCGCCGTAGTGCCCATCCAGAAGAACGGATCGTTCGTAGCTATGGCTGTGCCCACACAGGACCAGGTCGACGCCGTTCGTCTCGAGGATCGGCAGGATCTCCTGCCGCATCTGGACGAGTTCGAGTTCCAAGTCCGAGTCGTGGGAGCCCTTGGAGTAGGGGGGGTGGTGCCAGTAGGCGACGATCCAGTCCTGGGCCGTCGATTGCAGGTCGGCCTGTAGCCAGGTCGCCATGGGTCCGGTGGCGGTGCGGTCGCTTCCTTGCGAGTCGAGGCAGACGAAGTGGACGTTTCCGTGATCGAACGAGTAGTACGCCTCCGTGCCCGACGGCATGCCGCCAGCCTCGGCCATGGTCGGCAGCTCGAACAGTTCGAAGTAGACACCGAGCTGGGTTGACGCCAAAGCGGATCCCGCGTCGTGGTTGCCAAACGCGGTCCACAGCACCGAACGACGCAGGGTCTTCGGGAACATGTCGAACACGGCGGCCTGATACTCGCTGTCGGAGCCCAGGAGATAGGCGTTGTCACCGAGCATGAGCCACAGATCCGGCTCGCGTCCGAGGGACCAGTCGTGGAACGCGTCTCGCACGGCTGCGGCGTTCACGTTTGCGGTGCCGCTGTCACCGAGCACCCAAGCACGAAACGGACGGTGGTCGCCGACGGGAGGTTGGGTCACGAAGGAGTGGTCCGAGTCGCCGCCAGCCAGGACCGTGTTGTCGGTCAGGCCGACCGCGTAGTAGTACCGCGTTCCGGGTTGGAGCCCGGTTATCTGCGCGCTGTGTTCAATGCCGAGAAAGCCACCCGGGGTCGTGTCCACATGGTTCGCGAGTGACGTCGAGGACGTGCCCCACCACACGCGTCCCGCCTGCACGGGGTCCGCGCGCCAGCGGACGACGATGCTGGTCGGCGTCCCGATCTGCAGGTACGGACCACGGGTGATGGCGGGCAGGGACTGTCCGGGGAGGACCCCGCTCAGCAGGGTGAATCCGACACAGATGGTGCGCAGATTCAACGGGTGTCTCCCCGTGTGCCATGGGTTCGGCGCAGTCCACTCGCCGTTCGCGTGTGCCAGTCCTTCGGGACGCGCCGCGCGCGCGTCAGCCCCTCGCGCAGTTGGCGGTCGACTTCGCGGAAAACCATGTTTGCGTCCGCGGTGCGACCGGCTTGCTCGAGCACCTCGGCCTCGAGCAGGCGCCAGGAGGCCTTGCGACGTGCCTGCGAGGCGAGACGACGGACGCGTGTGAGCGCGTCATCGAATCGCGAGAGACTTCGCTCCAGGGCCAGCGCCTCGAGGTCGAGCACGACAGGACGCCCCATCCCTGCCGCCGCGACGTCCAGGTCCCGCAGCGCGGCGGCGGCGTCGCTCCGGGCGACGGCGCGGGTGCGTTGGAGCCAGAGGTCAGCGCGACGTCCGCCGGTGCCGGTGGTCGCGCGGCGCCAGGCGTCGGTTGCGTCGGCGCGGTGGCCGAGGGTCTCGAGCGCCCGCGCCAGCAGCGCCCAGCCGTCGGCGTCACCAGGGGCGGCGATGAGGAAACCGCGCACCTCCCTCTCTGCATCCGTGGGGCGGCCCGCCTGCAGAAACATCCGGGCGAGGGCTCGGCGGGCGACCTGCATGGAGGGGTCGAGTTTGAGTGCCCGCCGGTAGTCCCGCTCGGCGTTCACCCAGTCCCGGTGGATGCGGTGCAACTCACCTCTTCGAAGGTGCAGACCGGCCGAGTTGGGGCGCTGCGCCATCTTCTTGGTGATCGCCAAGATAGCTCGGTGGACGTCGCCGTGGGGCGTCGTGGCCGCACCTAAATCCAGGAGCAACCAGAACATGCAGCAGGCTCGTAGGAGGTGCTTCGCCAAGGTCATTGAGCTGGGCCGTGGTTGGAGTGGGGCGGACGGTCCCCCTCGGAATCATACCGGTTCGGCCTGTGGGAACCGCGTCCAATCACAAGGGAGTCGGAGTCCTCGAAGGGACTGGCTGACTGAACCTCCCGTTCGTCTCGGGCGATCGGAGGACGTGGAAAGGGGGATTGTAGATGCTCCGCCATGTCACCGCGCTGCTGGCCGCCTCGCTGCCTTTGCTCCCCGCCCAGACCGGGGATCCGCCCGACCGCGCCGAGCTTTCCGAGGCGATTCGCCAGCAGGAGCAGCAGGTGGACCGGACATACGTCATGACCGCCACCCGCCATGCCGAGCGCATCTACGACCTGCCTTTCACCGTGGATGTGGCTGGCGGCGCGGTGCTCGATCGATCCCGCACCGTTCAGGATGCGTTACGGGAAACGCCGGGGGTGCAGTTGCAGCGCACCTCGTACGGCCAGACGTCTCCGTTCATGCGGGGTCTTACGGGCTATCACACGTTGATGCTCGTTGACGGGATACGGCTCAACAACTCCGTGCTGCGGTCCGGACCGAACGAGTACTGGGGACTCGTCGACGCGCTGTCTCTCGACCGGATCGAGGTGACGCTGGGCCCCGGTTCCGTTCTCCATGGGTCGGATGCGGTGGGGGGGACGGTGAACGCCATCCCACTACGTCGCCAGGAATACGAGGACGGCTTCCATTGGGATCGCCGTGTCTACCTGCGGTACAGCGCGGCCGAGAACAGCATCACGGGTCGGGCACAGCTCTCGGGCAACTCGGGGGAGGACTTGGGCTTCGTCATCGGCGGCGGGCTCGGCAGCTTCGATGACCTGAACGCGGGAGGTGACCTGGGTCTCGAGCCGCACACGGGATACACCAGCCGGTTCGGCGACGTGGCGCTCGACTTCCACCTCGACGAGCACTGGACAGTCGACGTGTTGGGCCAGCTGGCTCGCGTCAGCGACGTCGGCCGTACACACCGGACGATCCACGCGGTCTCGTATCACGGGACGACCGGTGGTAGTGACCTGCGTCGCAACTACGACTGGGAGCGGGAGCTCGCCGCCGTGCGTCTCTCGGGTGAGGATCTGGGTGGGTTCATCGATGCTGCGAAGCTGAGGGTCTCGTACCACCGCATCGCCGAGGAACGGGATCGTGTGCGCGGCGATGGCCGTCGGGATCTGCAGGGGTTCGACGTCGACACCTTTGGCGTCGGCCTGGAGTTGACTTCGCCGACGCCCCTGGGCCGCCTGACGTATGGAGTCGACTGGTATCACGACGCCGTGGATTCGTTTCGCGACGATTTCGACGCGGTGGGCACCTTCACCGGGAGCGCGATCCAAGGACCCGTCGGTGACGACGGGACATACGATCTCCTGGGGTTGTTCGTCCAGGATGAGGTGGACCTGGGGGCGGATTTCGATCTGATTCTCGGGGGGCGTCTGACCTGGGCTTCGGCCGCTGTGGATCGGGTGGAGGACCCGAACACTGGTGGCGTGATCTCCCTTGAGGACGACTGGCTCTCGGCCGTCGGGAGTGTCCGTCTTCTCTGGAGTCCGGTGGACGAACTGCGCGTGTTCGGCGGCGTGTCACAGGCGTTTCGAGCGCCGAATCTCTCTGACCTTTCGCGTCTCGACAGCGCCCGCAGCAACGAGATCGAGGTCCCTTCCCCAGGGCTCGAGCCGGAGAATTTCGCCAGCCTGGAGCTTGGAGGCAAGGTCCGTTGGGAGGGGTTGTCACTCCACGCTGCCTACCACTACACCTTCATGGACGACGTCATCATCCGGCAACCGACAGGAGCCATGATCGGCAGCGAATTCGAGGTCGCCAAGCGCAATGGCGGAGACGGACACATCCAGGGCGTGGATCTCTCCCTGTCCTACGCGTTAGACGCCAACTGGACGGCTTTCGCCACCCTGCAATGGCTCGACGGGCAGCAGGAGACGTTCCCGACCCCCATGCCTGTCAGCGCGACGGAGCCGATCTCGCGCCTGAGCCCTCTCAACGGCGTCCTCGGCGTCCGGTGGCAGACGACGGACCGTCGTTTCTGGGTGCGCGCGTGGGCGGTGGTGGTCGACCGCCAAGATCGGCTGAACACCCGCGACATGAACGATACGGGGCGCATCCCGCCGGGGGGGACACCGGGTTACACGGTGTTCAACATCGAGGCTGGCTTCGCCCTCGACGAGAGCAAGCGGTTCTTCGCCTCCGTCGAGAACATCGCCGACAAGAACTACCGCATTCACGGCTCGGGGCTGCAGGAACCCGGGGTCAACGTGATCGTCGGCGCCGACTTCACGTTCTGAAGCCGCTGGAGAGCGGCCGTCACGTTCAGAAGACGAAGCGTGCGGTGAACGGGTGAGCGATGGCGCGCCCGTCTCGCGTCGCGGGGTTGAACCGCCAGGTTCGCACCGCGGAGATCACTGACGTGGCAAGGACCTTGGGTCCGCTACGGGACACCACCGCCACATCATCCACCGTGCCGTTCGCGGTCACGTCCACGCGTACAACGACCTCTCCCTTGCCGAAGCGAGGGCGGGGTCTCCGGTTTATGTGGTCGAGGGGCTGGGGCGCCACGAAGGGGTCGGGTTGCACGGTCGCCAGGGTCGCGGGCGGCAGCGGGGGAGGGCTGGCGGTCTCGGGCGTCTCAGGCGCGACGGGGCTCGGTGCGGGCAGCCGCAGGCGGGCGACCACAGGTCCGTTGAATGGCCTCCAGTCCTTCTCCGGATCGTGCCTTTCCATACAGACGGGGTCCGCAGGCAACGGTTCTGACGTGGGCTCTGCGTCGAAGGAGTCGAGAGGGAGAGGTGTTTCCGCTGGCGCCAGCGGGGCGGGCGCGGTCGGCACGGCTTCGCCGGCTGGTGCTACGAGGGCCGCTGGCGCCTCGGATTCCAGCGAGATGTCGGCTTCCTTGGAGGAGGTGGCGAGGCCAAGAGTGGCTGCGGCCGTGTATCCGATCCCACCGACCACCAGAACGCCGTGGGCGACGAGGGACGCCCAGATCGCACCGCTGCCTCCCAAGCTCGTGGGAGAGGTCTGGGCCGCCTTCAGGCGGCAGGGCGAAGGTGGTCCATGCGGCATAGCCATCCCGAAGGATATCGCGGGGGATGGGCGGCGGGTTCAGCCCGGTCCGGGAGACCGGGCTACGCCATCGCGTTGACCTTCCGGGTCAGGCCCGACTTCTTCCGAGACGCGTTGCTCGGGTGGATGACCCGCGCCTTGGCGGCCTTGTCAATACGCCTCGTGGCGAGCGCCAACTCTTGTTGTGCGTTGGTTTTATCGCCGCTTTCGATGGCTTCCAGGACCCGCTTCATCTGGGTCCGCATGGAGGAGCGCTTGACCTTGTTCCTGGCTCGGGCCTTGTCGGCCTGCCGGACGGTCTTCTTACGGTGGTTCCGATTGGGCATAGGACGTCAAATCTACTACTGCGATCCCTCGGCTCAAGCCGAGAGCGTCTGGATGCGCTGGCCCACGTCCCGGTACGAGATGTCGGCCTCGTAGATCTCCTTGTAGATCCCCAGGGCCAGATCCGTTGCTTCGGCGCGTTCGTGGATCTGGGCCAGATCGTACAGCACCTCCTTGCGCTGATCGGTCATGCCCCCGATCTTGTCCGCCGCCTCCCTGAGCTGCCTGACGGCCAGATCGAGGATTCCCTTGTTGGCGAAGGCTCGACCGAGGAGGTGGAGGGCGGGGACCCTGTGCTTCGGGTCCTTGACCGCCTGCTGGAACTGCTCGATGGCCTCATCCAGATCGTCGGCCTTCAGCAGACTCGATCCGAGGCGGAACCGCAGGGACATGTCCGTCGGGTGTGCAGCGACGCGTCGGCGGCCCTCGACGATCTGCAACTCGAGGAGGTCGCGGTTGAGACGGCGAAGTCGATCTTCCGCGCCATCTTCGCCGGCCTTGGCCTCGGCTTCGGCTTCCCCGATACGCGACTCGAAGCGTCGGATGCGTGCGTCACCGAGCAGGTCTTCGACCTCCGCGTATTCCCCGTCCAGATTCTGAGCCTGAAGGAGCGTATCGACAGCGTCATCGAATGCGCGATCCTGAATCTGCAGCTTGGCGAGGCGGACCAGGTTCTTCAGGTTGTCGGGGCTTTCCTCCAACGCGGCCTTTGCGTCGTCGAGCGCCTCTGCGATCTCTTCCTTGGTGCGGACGATCTTGCGCGACGTCTCCGCTTCTCGCATCTGACGTTCGCTCTTGGCGAGGTCGCGTGCGTGTGCGGCTGTCTCGTAGCCCCCACGCTGGATCGCCCCCTCGGCCGCGAGGTTCTTGCGCATCTTCCCTGCTTCCTGATCGCGGGGGTTGATCTTCAGCGCCTTTTCGTAGCACTCGATGGCGCTGTCGAGTTCCTTCCTGTCGGTGTACAGGCGACCGAGGATCTTGAGCGACTCGATGTTGTGAGCGTCGAATTCGGTGACGACCCGGAACGCCGCCTCCGCTGAGTTCGAGTAGCCGAGGGCCAGCAAGGCGTGCCCGAGCTTGTGGTTGAGCTTGGGGTTCTTCGGATCGCGACTCAGGGCCGCCTCACAAAGACTGACGATCCACCCGTGGGCCTTGCACATCCCGCCGATGAAGAGCATCAGTCTCGCTGGGAGGTTCAGCGCGCCGCGCTCGAGGGCCGAGGGGTAGCGCTTCTCGAACTTCTTGATCGCCGCCATGCGGATGCCCGAACGGGCATCGCCGCAGTCCGGATCGATCTGCAGGATCTCCCGATACAGGGTCATCGCGTGGTCGAAGTTTCGACGCTTGACCTCCTGCTCGGCCTTATCGATGTACTTTGAGACGTCGACCAAGGGTTCAGGTCCCGTAACTTAAGGAGCTACAGGGGGTTCGGATTGCGCTCCATGAGCGAATGAGGGGAGACAGGCTACCACCGGGCTTCCGCTGCTTCAATGTCTTGCGAGGCCACGGGTTAGACTGACAATCCGCGCGTGCACAACGCCCTCTTACGGGGCGCGGGCACGACCGACCCCTGGAGGGACCCCTTGAAGCTCGCGCTGTATCCCGACCCCGTGCTCGTCCGGCCCGCGGTGCCCATCTCGGAGATCACGAAAGAGGTCCGCGAGAAGGCGGAAGCCATGGTCTCGTTCATGGAGCTGGAGGGAGGCATCGGTCTGGCCGCCCCTCAGGTCTCCTGGGGTGTTCGGCTGCTCCTCGCCAGCGGGGACGGGATCCCGGAAGACACGCGCGTTCTCGTCAATCCGCAGGTCGTCTGGAAGGGCGGGGGGACCGAGTGGGGGGAGGAAGGCTGTCTCAGCTTCCCCGACATCTTCGGAGACGTCCTGCGCGCACAGCAGGTTCGTGTCAAGGCGACCGACCTTGACGGCAACGAGCAAGAGATCGAGGCAGAGGACCTGTTCGCTCGCGTGTTCCAGCACGAAATCGACCACCTCGACGGGCGATTGTTCATCAAC